>JAESUV010000078.1 GCA_016762975.1 Gammaproteobacteria bacterium
TTCGAGAACCCGCCCGTCCTGGAAGAGGACGGCCAGATTAAGGTGCCTCAGGGCCCGGGCCTCGGGGTTACGTTCAGGGCGGATTTGATCGAAAAGTTCTGACAAGTTAACCCTCAAGCTGTCAGTGTTTGGCGTATGGGCCGCTCAAAAATCTACGAGCGCGACCTACGTCCACCTGAAATAATTCAATATGCGGTATGGTAAAGAAGAATTTCTGAGGGGTGGAACGGAGTACTCAGGAGCAACGGACCTTGAAAATGCATAGTCCGTTATGCCAAATCGTAAGTGGTTGAAAAGGTGGGAAAATGGTGGGCCCACAGGGACTCGAACCCCGGACAAACAGATTATGAGTCCGCTACTCTAAACAGTTGGGTTTTATGCTCAATATATCTCTGCCGGTACTACTGTATTTTTACTCCGACCTCAAATTCCCTGATCTTATATTTCGATGTTTTTAAATATTAAGCTTCCGGGCAGCTGTGAAATGGAGGTTCGGCATAAACATAAGCAATCTGCATTGCATCAAGCATGGACCAGAGAATGTCCAATTTAAATTGAAGAATACCTAGGGCGTGTTCCTGCTGTTCTCTGGTCTGGAAATAATCCAGTGTAATATTCAGCCCGTGTTGAACGTCGCGCCGGGCCTCCGATAGACGCTTTCTGAAATATTGATATCCCTTGATGTCGATCCAGGGATAATGATCTGGCCAGGTATCCAATCTTTTCTGATGAATTTCCGGTGCAAATAGTTCTGTTAGCGATGAACAAGCTGCTTCCTGCCAACTCGCTCTACGGGCAAAATTTAAATACGCATCACAGGCAAAGCGAACGCCAGGTAACACATGCTCCTGAGATAGCACCTCCTGGCGGCTCATGCCCACGGCTTCGCCTAAACGCAGCCATGCTTCTATGCCTCCTTCGTTACCGTCGACACCATCGTGATCTAGGATTCTTTGCACCCATTGGCGGCGTACATCACGCTCGTTACAGTTAGCCATGATGGCGGCGTCTTTGATGGGGATGGTCGTCTGATAATAGAAGCGATTTGCTACCCACCCCTGGATCTGTTCTTTACTGCTCTTCCCGGAATTCATGTTTAACTGGTAGGGGTGATGGATGTGATACAGCCGCCCTTTGTCCTTGAGTTTTTTCTCGAATTCTTCTCTGGTCCAAGCTTTAATCATGTAGATCTCTATTTTTTAGTGGGGCGCTATCGTTTTTCTTTATTTATTAGGTCAGTTCGAGTTTTTCCGCTCTTATTTTTTTCGAGTTACCAGGGTTTCGAAAGACCAGGTTTCGAGTTTCTTCTTCGTCGTAAGGTCTTTGAGCCTTCTCGGTGATTCTTAAAACTTCGTCATGATGAGGTGAGAGACTGCAAACGGGGTCGGCGTTGGTGGCATCGCCAGTAAGCATAAGCGCCTGACAACGGCAGCCACCAAGATCGATCTCCTTTTCGGGGCAGCTCTTGCAAGGCTCTTTCATCCAGTCGGTTCCGCGAAAACGGTTGAACAGATCTGAGTTGTGCCAGATGTCCTTTAACTCATAATCGCGAACATTGGGGAACTCTAATCCTGGGATTACTTTCGCCGCTTGGCAGGGTAATACTTCACCTTCTGGATTAACGGTCATGAAGGTTGTGCCCCAACCATTGCTGCATTTTTTTGGTCTATCGTCGTAGTAATCGGGTGCGACAAAGAATATATCCATGTCTCCTTTATACTTCTCTCTAAATTCATTGGTTACGCGTTCGGCATCGATCAACTGCTCTTGGCTAGGCAGTAAGTGCTCTCTATTGTGTAGGCCCCAGCCATAGTATTGGCAGTTTGCCAACTCTACGAACTCCGCACCTACAGATTGTGCCATAGTTAAAAATTCTTCTACTTGATGCAGGTTCTGCCGATGTAGTACAAAATTTAGCCCCAGCGCGAGCTCCTGTTTGATGACCTCTTTGGTCATCGCCACTTTGTGATCGAAGCTATCTGTTCCACCTAGTAGTTTATTCGACTCGCGGTTGCTACCTTGAAAACTGATTTGTATATGACCAAGTCCTGCTTCTTTTAGCGTAGTTATTTTTTCGGCTGTTAAGCCGATTGAAGAAGTGATCAAGTTAATGTAGTAACCCAGCGACTTGGCTTCGACGACCAGTTCTTCGAGATCGTTGCGTACCAACGGTTCGCCGCCAGAAAAACCTAATTGTACGGCACCTAGCTTCCGCGCTTGGCGCATGACGCGAATCCATTCTTCGGTACTTAGCTCGTTCTTGCGAGATGCAGAAAGTTCAAGTGGGTTGGAGCAATAGGAGCACTGTACGGGACATGCAAAAGTCAGCTCTGCCAGAAGCCACATCGGGATATGATGAGTTGTTTTTTCCATATTTTAGTCGCTCACCTGCACGATCCAAACTTGCTGCTGGGCATCGGTTAAAAACTCCTTGACGTCATTCGCCAAGCCTTCAGTGCCAGGAAATGCCTCGTTGAGTTCATCTACAATTGTGGCTGTGGTGGTTGGTTGTTGGCAGCGCTGCAAGATCTCGGCTGCGCTGCCACTTAATTTTATTAGACCTTCGGGGTAAAGCAGCACATGACATTGCTGCGCTTCTTCCCACTGAAATTGATATCGAGGGTTCAATTTGAATGACGCGGTCTCTAGGTTAAATTCACTCATAGTATATAAATGCTTCTCTTCGGTTACGACCTATCTAGCTATCTATGTGGGCGATTTATTGAATGGTGGCTTATAATTCTACATCCATGCCATCAAATGACACCTCGATTCCTTCACTTTCCAGAATCTTCCGCTGCTCTGAATCTTCATCGAGTATGGGGTTGGTATTGTTTATATGAATCAAGATCTTTCTCGGTTTATCCATAGACTTCAAAACGCTGATCATGCCGTTCTCACCGGATTGTGGCAGATGACCCATGTCTTCGGCTCTTTTATCGCCGACACCCGTCGTCAGCATCTCATCTTCTTGCCAAAAGGTGCCGTCCACTAATAGGCAGTCAGCTTCACTCATAAGTTGCCGTGTTTGATCGGTTAGATCACCTAGACCAGGCGAATAGAAAAGGTTCTTGCCGCTACTCTCATCGGTTACTTTAATGCCGATGTTATCGCCTATGTGTGCATCGTTTCTGTGTGGTGAATAGGGCGGTGCCTTGCCGGTAACCGGGATGGCGGTGAAGTTCAAGCCGCTAATACCAGCAATATTGAAACTGCTTCCATCCAGAGGAATTGGGTGCCGGTTAATTCCGCCATTCCAGTGCTTCAACATGGTAAACAGGGGGAAGCCAGTGCTTAGGTCTTCATAGACCATATCGGTGCAATAGATTTCATGGGGACAGCCTTCGCGCAGCATCAATAGGCCGGTTGTATGGTCAATCTGACTATCAATATAGACAATAGCTTTAATCGCCGTGTCTCTGAGCGCGCGTGCGGGCTGCAAAGTTGGAAAGGCGGCCAGTTGTGCAAGTAGGTCTGGAGAGGTGTTAAACAACACCCAATCGACGCCGTCGGCGCTAATAGCTATAGATGACTGGGTTCTCGTGGTGGCGTTTATGGTCTGGTTGCGTACGCCATGGCAATTGGGGCAGTTGCAGTTCCATTGCGGGAAGCCGCCACCCGCTGCTGATCCTAAAACTCTAACAAACATGGATTATTACCGTTATTTGATGGGTAGATGAAAGTCGCTTTTGTGCTGATCCAAAAAAAGGTCAAAAAAAACGCCAGACTAAGTCCGGCGTCTTTTACAAACTAGCTAGTGATTCAACGATGCTAGAAGCTCTAGCGGGCCAAATACAAGCCAATTTCACTCAGTACTACACGTTAAAGAAGTTTCCTTCTCTTAGCGTGTTTTGAAATACATAGTGATTTCAAAGCCAAGGCGCATATTTTGATAAGAAGGTTTAGTCCACATATCGTTAATCTCCAAGCTGAAAATTCAATTAATTGAAACATTGTATTCATTACAACGCCACTGAGACTAGCAGAAAATATTGATCAGTACTATCGCAGCTTCGGTGGATCGCGGGCTTTTTGTGATGAATTGTGACTGCGGTAGTTGAAGCTCGTCTGAGCAGCTGTAAGGTTGTGCAAAATTTAATTTAACTCGTTGATATTATTGAATTAAATTCGATCCACGCGTGAATCGGTTGCTTCATAGCTTTAGTGCTTCTTGATAGAAAAGGAGCTCGCTCTCAAGCGCCAACTTCTGATTTTGTAGCTGCCTAAAGCCATGCCCCTCGCCCTCGAAGGCCAGATAACGCACATCGATGCCCTTCGTTTTCAGCTTCGCACAAATTCCTTCTGCCTGGTCTGGGGGGACGACTTTATCTTCCAAACCTTGCAGTAGCAGCAGTGGGGCGGTGATTTTGTCGATATTGTAAATTGGAGATCGTGCCCGGTAGATATCTCGGGCTTCCGGGTAGGGCCCGATGAGCTGATCGAGGTAATGAGACTCGAATTTATGAGTTCCCTGAGTTAAAACCTCTAGGTCACTTATGCCATAGTAGCTGGCACCAGCGGAAAATAAATCACTCTGACTTAAGGCGGCCATCACAGAGTAACCTCCTGCGCTGCCGCCACGGATGGCTATTTTCTCGGGATCTACCAGCTTTTCATTGATGAGGTGGCGCACGCAAAATTCAATGTCCTGAAGATCGAAAAGCCCCCAGTTGGGATAAAGGCTCTGGCGAAATATTCGTCCAAATCCGCTGCTGCCACGATGATTAACATCGATGACCGCGAAGCCTCGGCTCGTCCAGTATTGTAACTTCAGATTCAAAGATGTTTTGGCAGAGCTTGTGGGGCCGCCATGTACACTGACTATTAACGGTGGCAGAGTATCGACTATGCCCGTGTATTGTGAGTTAGTGGGCGGATAGAAATTGCCATACGCTAAGTCATCGTTGCCCGTTCTATAGCAAAAGGTTCTGGCTTGCGAAAACCCTGACGTGTCTGTTTTAGAACCCCCGGTTAAGGAAATTCTTTCGATAGCAGAAGTAGTGGATATTGCTCCCCCTTCTAACGGCAAACGGTGAATGGCATTTTCTTGAATTGGTGTCGCAGCAGAGAAAAATACAGCTTCAGTACTGCTGCATATATTCTCAATTTGTCCGTAACCATCTGCGATGTTTAGCATTTCCCAAGTGCCGCCGGAGCTGCTGCGCAGCAAGCCTAATTGCCATTGGCTATCCTGGGTAAAACTGGCCAGTATTGATTCATCGTCTAGCAGTACGTAGTTGCGGTGGCCGAGCAGCCATTGTGGCGGAGCGAAGTCTGCCTTTATCGAATGGATAATTTCAGCTTTGCAAGTGGTCTCTAATTCAGCGGTACTRACTCGATATAAATTCCACCAATCAGACCAATCGGCAATGAAAACTAACTGGCCCTTCTTATCGAACTCAGGTTRAACCAGTGAGCCATTTTTCGGCTGATGAATTTGCCTAATATTTGACAACTTACCTTTATCGTCGAAATTGGCTATCCTGATCTCAGTATTGTCCCACGGCATGTTTGGATGTGACCATGTCTGCCAAACTAATGTCTTGCCATCAGGCGAGAGCCTCGGGGATGAAACGAAATCAGACCCTGCGTATAAGACTTCACCTTCACCTCCGGTTTCCAAGTCTATTGAGACTAAGGTATTAATGATGCTGTTGGCATCAAAGTTGTCTGGATCTGAGAGGCGGTGATCTTCGCGGACGCAGATCAGTCGATTAAAACCTGGGTCTATCAAGAAATCGGCATATCGTAGCTTGCCTGCTAGCGTCAGCTCAACTGGCGTAAGTGGCTTAGGGTCTGCTTGAGAGTCTGGCAGAGGCATCCTATCAAAGTTGAAGTCTTGCCTATAGATTGCTTGGTCGGCGAGGTTGCAGAACCACAGAGTATTGCCATGAATGCAGTAAGGGACGCCACCATACTCATGTACTCGGCTCCTAACATTGAAGTTTGTCGGGGTAAGTCGATTGAGTTCCCCGGTTGAGGATAGGTGCCAAACTGCTTGTTTGTCTTTTTCGCCATCTACAGAATTAATGAAACAAATACCGCTGGAGTCTGCGCGCAAGAAATTCATGTCTCCCGCATCGAGGCTGACGCTCTCCGCTGTAAGCGGCGAAGGCCAGCAACCGTAGCTCTGCTCCAATTTTCTGCTCATCGAACTTTATTCCGTCGAGTGGATTGTTCCGCGTATCGCCGAGAGTAAAAGCCCGGGTAGGCAAATAGCAGCGGCCAAATAAAAGCTAAAACTGATAGTCTTTTCCAATTCAGAATAGCTAGAGGGTTCGATTTGGGCGGCGCCAAAATTAAGAGCCATCACCAGAGTCACTAATACCATGCTCGACAACTGGCCAAGTATGCGCGTTGTCGAGACGGCGGCAGCAGCTGAGCCTAGATGTTTTCGAGATACTGAACTCATTATGGCGTTCACGTTGGGCGAAGAGAACAGGCTAAATCCGAGACCAGTCACCACCAGCGCCATCACAATACTGGAAGTCTGAGAATCGCTGTTCAACATGGCTAGCAGCACTAGTCCAATAGCGGTGATACCCATTCCGGCGGACGAAAGAATTCGTGGCTCAGTGTTGTCCGAAAGCCTTCCCATTAGTGGTGAAAAAATTGCCATGGTGAGTGGCTGAACCATCATTATCAGCCCTGCTGCCGTTGGCGATAAGCCTTTTAGGTATTGCAGGTATAAGCTCAGCAAGACTACGTTCATGAAGGTTGCGCTGTACATAATGAGAGAAGCAAGGCAGGAAAAAGTGAAGGTTCTATTGGTGAAGAAGAGTTTTACATCCATGAGCGGGTGCTCACTTGATCTGGCTTGTCGAAAGAATATTCCTATGCCAATAACTCCTGCTGTTATCAAGATATAACTGCTTGACCCGGGTAGGAATGAAACCCCGATGCACACAATGAATATCGCCAGACAATAAATCAGCGCTCCGGTAAAATCGAATGAGCCTCTCTCATCTGCTGCCCAGTCGCCTTCTACTTTGTAGACCCCAATGAAGAGCACTAGAATTGCGAGTGGGATTTGAAGAAGGAAGTTCATTCTCCAGCCGAACTGATCGACAATGATTCCGCCTAGTAATGGGCCGCTGGCTAGGCCGATATAGATGAACGAAATTACAAGGCCGATTACGCGCCCGCGGGTCGCCACGGGAAACACCGAAGACACAATGGCCATTTGCGTTGCGTAGAGCATGGCAGCACCAACGCCCTGTAAAAATCTAGCACCAAGCAGGCTGATAGGGTCTGTAGCTGCCGCGGCGAGAAACGATGCAAATATTACAGACACGGCGCCTAGTAGAAATATTCTCTTCCGGCCGAACATGTCTGCAAGGCGGCCGAAGACCAGAATAAACATCGCGCTAGCCATTAAAAAGGCAGTGGGGATCCAACTTACACTAAGCGCTGAAAGCTGAAGATCAGCAGCAATAGAAGGCAAGGCTACATTAACTGACGACAGCATAATGGGAACTGAGAGTGCATTTAATAGCACCATGACCAGCACGGATTTTTGTAATGAAGTATAGGGTTCGATTGGGGACATAGCCTGCGATTAATTTTACTTAAGCGTTAGGATACAGCGTCGCGGCCGTCTTGCAATACACCTCAGGTTATTGACAAGATAATTCGTCTGAATAGGCAATGGGCCCATGGCCCAATCAAAAATGTACGAGCGCAATTGATTCCCGCTTGAGACCCATCGAAGCCAATATCTCATTCCAATAATGCTCGTTCAAACGGACAATCCTTCTTTCGGTACTGACAGGTTAACTCCCAATCTGTCAGAATTTGGTCATGAATTCTACAAAGATGTACAAATGTTACCGGTTTCCTCCTGAAATTATTCAGTACGCCGTTTGGCTCTACCATCGATTTAACCTCAGCCATTGCGATATCAAAGATTTGATGTCACAACGTGGCATTGAGATAGGCTACGAGTCGATTCGACTGTGGTGCAGCAAGTTTGGACCTCAATCTGCACGGCGATTGAGAAGAAGGCCCCAAGGATATGGCGATACTTTTTTCATTTATGAAGTGTTTCTGAAGATCCGCGGAAAGCAGCATTATCTGTGGAGAGCAGTGAACTAGGAAGGTGAAGTGGTTGATGTATTTCTCCAGAAAAGGAGCGACGGAAATGCCGCAAAGCGGCTCTTTAAGCGGTTATTGCGAATTCATCAAAACGAACCTAGGAAGATTGTCACGGACAGGTTGAGAGGTTACGGTGTGGCTCATAGGGATCTAATCTCTGATGCGATCCGCGACACATCGCAGTATGCCAACAACCGATGCAAGCTATCACACGAACCAACTCGAGTGAGGGAGCGGGGCATGCGAAGGTTTAAATCTATGGAGCAGGCGCAACGTTTTTTAGGTGCCTATGCTGCCGTGTACAATTTGTTTAATCTGGGGCGCCACCTAGTATCAGCGAAGAGCTACCGATATTTTCGGCTGCATGCCTTTGCGACTTGGGAAAAGGTAGTGGCGATATAGCGCGTTAATTCACCGATTATTTTTCGGCTCAGGGCGTTAAAACTTGTCAATACGTTCTAGTGTTTTCATATTGCCAACAGCTCACTCACACTCAAGCTATCATATTCCACAAATTTTGTTACTTTCCCTCGGATTGCCAACGTAGATA
Organism: Gammaproteobacteria bacterium; assembly: GCA_016762975.1. Classification (GTDB taxonomy): domain Bacteria; phylum Pseudomonadota; class Gammaproteobacteria; order Pseudomonadales; family Pseudohongiellaceae; genus UBA9145. Next base: position 8,645 of record JAESUV010000078.1, read on the forward strand.
ATCGGTCTGCAAGCTCATTACCCTCAATGCCGATGTGAGCTGACACATGCGCTATATCGATTTGCGGGCCTATCATGTTGTGGAGATCAAACATCACCCGTATAAGCTCAGCATTCGCCAAAGGCTTACCCCTGCCATCCATTCGGCCTGTTCGCTTCCAGTTTGGTCCCCACTCCGTCATAGCTTTAATCGAATAGGTAGAGTCTGACAATATCTGCACTTTCTTCTTTTCTTTAATCTTCTCCGTGGCAATGAGCATGGCTTGGTGTAATGCATTTAGCTCAGCGGTA
>JAESUV010000237.1 GCA_016762975.1 Gammaproteobacteria bacterium
CTCTCTATGGCCGTATCTGGGTTCAGCAACCGCACTGAGTACGTATTCAAATCCCCCAATGCGATTCGAGTAAGATAGATTCGCTCCAGGCGCAATATTGCCGTCTCGATTTCGATCTGCATTTATTTGATAGGACATGCTTGAGCTGGAGAGTTCCTCAAACAATACGACGTTAACTACTTGGCCACTGCCGCGCACGTCTAATTCACCAGAAGTACCGCGTATAATCTGAATGTAGTTCACCTGTTCGGCGATAATTCGGCTTAGCACACCGCTGGTCTGGTTATTCTTTCCGGCTGTACGCTTGCCATTTATGAGGATTTCGCTGGAACCGCTACCACTGCCGAAACCACGTCCGCCGCGGCCACCACCACCACCTCGAAATCCACCACCACTACTGCTAGGCCCACCGCCGGTAGTTGAGCCTACTCCGGGAATTCGATCCAGCATGTCTTTGGCATTCACCGGTGCATACTCGGCGAAGTAACTGGCCGGGTAGGTCACAGTGGAATCATCTTCAGCGATCTGTGCAAGACTCTGGCTAGAGAAGAAGGCTGAATACATCAGGCATAGAGATGTGAGATAACGTGCGAGAAATATTKGCTTCATAGTAAAAAATGGACCATTGGAAATGAATTGGAATGAGAATARAAARCGGYRGTCTATCTAAYAATACAGTAGYTTGAGTGTATTTAAGRCACGATKGTGTCTYATGGCWGGTCARCTTATCCGCGCRTGCTACCMCARCCGGGCTAAGGTAGCCCGAAAGCAGCTRTCTAKAGAAAYCAGGYGAAGYTTRCYYRAAATGGAACGTACAGTGTTCTAWATATTTAGAACKGCTTCCATGTCTGCGTCCAGYTCTGGCTTCTTCGTCACTAGTGATACACCAATAAACAATAAGAGCGAGACTATGAACGCGATCAGTCCGCCGAGTATGCCATAAGGCAGTACTATGCCTGAGAGCTGTACGMTAAAGTTTATYARCAAGGCCGAGAYGATCGCGGCAATGGCGCCGAGAGCGGTTGCACCCTTCCAGTTTAATCCGATAGCCAGTACAGGGAAAATCGATGCGGCGAAGGTCGCCCAGCCRAAGGCGCCGAGTATTGCYACTAGYGTGGCATCCTGAAAGTGCGAATAGWGCGCGAAGCTAGCRGCAACTACCGCCAGAATAACCGTTACCACACGAGCCCAGAACAGTTCGTTCTGTATTGATTTTCCTCGTATAGCYTTGGGTATGTCGTGAATGATTGCGGCGGCACCTATGTTRAGGAAGGCATCAGAAGTCGACATGATYGCAGCAAACAGGCCWGCAAAAACGATACCTGCGAGCAGTGGATTGGTAAATATTGAGAGGAAGAAGGAGGCTGCATCGTCGGGAAGGGCTAACGGYYCTATAACACCATCGATAACAGCGGCGCGCATGATYACGCCGATGGAGACCCACAGTAGGGCGGCCATRACGTAGCCGAATAGMGACATCGGTAGGATGATTCTGTTGTCGGAGATGCTTCTGTTCATCATCATCTTCGTTACAAGATGGGGTTGGCCTGCCAGCCCCAAGCCGAAGACAAARAACCAGCCTAGTGAAGCCATGATGCCCGCTGCACCGAAGGGCATCATCGCCTCGCCGTCGTCCGCAAGAATTATGGAGGTCGCTTCTTGCATGCCACCATCGAAGACAGACATTGCAGTTAATARAATTAGAACTCCRGCWATCATCATAATCGCGCCTTGCACCACATCMGTATAGACAGAGGCTATGATTCCTCCGGTGACGCAGTAGAAGATTAAGACGGCAGATGAWACGACTACACAGGTAACGAGCCCTATGTCAGCGAACATGGCAGTACCAGAGAGAATTGCTTGCATCACTACGGCCATGGCCAAAATCTGTGTTGCTAGATAGCCCATTACCCCAAGAACGATTGTAACGGCAATAAGAAATCGAACAGCCTCACTGTTGTATCTTGCTGCAAGGACATCGGGTAGAGAAATGCAATTGCGCACATCGGCGATCATGCGAATTCGTTTTGCTACAAGGAAAAACCCCAGCGCATAACCGGTGGATGAGATTACGATCATCCAGAACGAACTCACGCCGATCGAATAGACCAACCCTGGCCCTCCAACAAATCCGAAGCCACTCAGCGTGGATGAGAACAATGCAAGAGAAACAACAACTGGCCCTAGGCCTCTACCAGCGATAAAGAAGTCGCTGGAATTTTTCGTGCGCCGCATGGCCCAGAGGCCAGTGAAGATACAAAAAACCATATAGATGATAACTGCGCCAATGATGATTTCCTGTCTATAGGCTTCCATGGAATTACTGCTCCGATTTTTTTGCGATATGCTCTAGCAATCGCTCGAATTTTTGTTCATCTTCATCGGTGAAGATGAATTTCCGAAAGCCTACGCTGTACAAGATGATCAGTGGAATCGCCGCCAGCCAGGTACCATATACCTGCCAGGCGGTAGCCACAGGAAAACCCATGAAATAGTTTGTGACCCCAGTTTCTAGGAAGGCCTGATGGTTGGAGTACATTTGCCACCATACGAAGAGGCTGAATAATAGGGTGCCACCCATATAAGCCCAAAATCCCCTGCTGCGTCGCTCTTCTGCCACGCCCAGCGCGGCGAGACATACGATCAGCAGTAGTAGTAAGGCCTGAAAGGCGAAGGCCAAGAACCCTATGTGTTCTAATCGCGCGGCGCCGTTGCCGCCCACCCGCATGCCGTTAAACTGTGCATGGGCTAAACCAGCGCCATTTGGCACCGATTCAGCAAGGAAAATTGCCACTAGAATGCCCGCAATTAATAGTACGGTAGCGAAAATCACGTATATTAATTTACTGTGCATGAGAGCCTCTCTTGTTGTTGTGAGCCAGAGCATAAACAGCGAATAGACGGGAGTCTAGAGATTCCGACCCGTATTGAGGGCGCAGTACCTTTACTAGCGATAAGCTGTCTTGACAACGATCGCTCGAGAGTCCATGTTCTCAGGTTCGCGCAACTACAAGCACTCTAACGACGGGTGTTTTCCCTGTATTCAGTTCTGGGGTTATCCTCAGATAGGGTGGGCAATAAAGATAGATAAAGTAGTGCGTGAAAACGAATTTGCGAATTAATTAAGAGAGTTAATCAAGTAGGTCTAAGAGGTGAATAATGAATAAGACTAATAAAACTGCACGAGCAAAAGGGGCGCGTCTGCTTCTTGCCGCCGGTGTTACCAGTGTTGCGCTGTCGTTGCTTGCTAGCGCTGCTGTAGCCCAACCTGCTAGGCCGGGCGCTATCCAACCAGCTGCACATGCTGATCAGGAGCCAATCAACCATTTACCGAATCCTTATGAGACGCAACGCAACTTCGGCACACTGCCCGATGGTCGTAGCTGGGGTTCAGTGAGTGCGGTCAATATCGATGTCGATGGCATCCATGTTTGGGCGGGTGACCGCTGCGGCACAAACTCCTGCGCCACGTCCAATGTGGACCCAATTGTTAAGTTGGATCCAGAGGGAAATGTGGTGCAGAGCTTTGGAGCAGGCCAAATAATCTGGCCACACGGCATGGACGTCGATAGCGAAGGCAATGTCTGGGTCGTCGATGCGCGTGCTGCAACTGCCAGTGAGTTGGAAGAGAATCCATCTGCTGCAGGAAAAGGCCATACTGTCTTGAAATTTAGCCCGCAGGGTGAATTGCTAATGACCTTGGGCACAGGGGGGGAAGCTGGTGATCCACCGACTCACTTCGACGCGCCGAACGATGTTTTGATTGCACCGAATGGCAATATCTTTGTGGGAGATACTCACGGTGCACAGTTTCAGAATGAAGCTGGCCCCACTGCGAAGAGCCGCATGTCGATCTTCGCACCCGACGGAACCTTCATAAAGAGCTTCGGTGAATTCGGCTTTGAAGATGGGCAGTTCCGCTCGCCTCACTCGCTAGGTATGGATTCGCAGGGCAGATTGTTTGTAGCTGACCGTGGGAACAGCCGTATCCAGATATTCACGCAAGATGGCGAACATCTAGATACTTGGTACCAGTTCAGCCGCATCAGTGGTCTGTTCATCGATCCTAATACTGACATGCTATACGCAATTGATTCCGAGTCAGATGAAAACTACAACCCTGGCTGGCAGAAAGGTCTACGTGTAGGTAGTGCGCGTACCGGTGAAGTGCTGTACTACATTAAGGCACACGACTCCGAGCGTGGCTCCGGCATGGGTGGTCTAGGTTCTATGGGAGAGGGTGTTACAGTTGACCGCAATGGCGTTATTTACGCTGGCGAGGTTGGACCGATCAAAGGTATGACTAAGTTCATTCCGCGGTTAATTCCGTAGCATGAAAAGATAAGACCTTAGCGGGTTTGTCTAGAAGCGGGTGCGAATGTTGTTTGCACCCGCTTTTTTTATTGTTCAATAATGGCTTTTGTAAGCATTTAGCTCTGGCTCTAGCCTCTAGAGCCAGTGGCATGAGTACGCAGATCAGAACTCACCAATCGAGTGACCTTGAATGGTGATATAGCCATATGGGCTAAGCTACTACTTCCCAGTGTCCACGCGATTTCTGTGACGAGATTTCTTCTTCGCAGCGGCCTTCTTCTTCGGGTCGTCTGTAGCCTTCGCATTCGACTTGCCCTTCGATGTGGGCTTGCGCTTTGGCTTTTTGTCTTTCTTGAGTCCTTTGTCAGGTCTCTTGCTCGATTTTTCAAATTCCGGACGAGCGGATCGAGGTGAATTGCCATCCATTGTTAAACGCGAAATTTTTAGTGTTTGCCCAGAGACCCATACATTCTTGAGTTCTTTGAATATCTCATCCGGCATGTCGTCGGGTAAATCTACCGTGCTGTGATCATCAAAAATGTTGATGCGACCGATATGTTGAGCATCTAAGCCTGCTTCGTTGGCAATAGCGCCGACGATGTTGCCTGGCATAACATCGTGATTGTGGCCGACTTCTAGGCGAAAACGTTCCATGCCTTTTTCTGGCGGGCTGTCGGCTCTTGGGGGTCGTGAGCGCGACTCTCCTCTAGGACTTCTGTCTTCGGTGGGAGGCCTAGAACGTGACTCGCCTCTGGAGCTTCTATCCCCAGTAGGGGGTCGTGAGCGTGACCGGCCTCGCGAATCACCTTCATCTGCACGTGTGAATTTCTCTGTTTTTCGCATTGGCTTATTTTCTAACAGCAAAGGTGTGCCGCCCTGCGAAAGCTTGGCGAGCGCCGCTGCGATGCCTAACATTGGAAATTCGTTTTCTTCTTCAAACTTTTCTAGCAATTTGGTGTATTGAGAGAGGTCTTCGTTAGCGATGGTCTCTGATATCGACTGTTTGAATTGCTCTATGCGCTTATCGTTGATCAGTTGCGTGGAAGGCAATTCCATCATCTCGATTTTCTTGTTCGTCGCCCTCTCGATGGCAGCTAACATTCTTTTCTCACGCGGAGCAACAAATAGGATCGCATCTCCTTTACGGCCGGCTCTACCGGTGCGGCCGATACGGTGTATATAGGATTCCGTGTCGTGCGGTATGTCGTAGTTCACTACGTGACTGATTCGATCTACGTCTAAGCCTCTGGCGGCAACATCGGTAGCGACCACGATATCCAGCTGTCCTTTCTTAAGCCTCTCAATGGTTCTCTCGCGTGTTTTCTGCGCTATATCGCCGTTGAGTGCTGTGGCCGAGAATCCTCTAGCCGACAGTTTTTCCGCTAAGTCGACGGTAAGTATGCGCGTGCGCACGAAGATCAACATAGCATCGAAGGTTTCGGCTTCTAGTATTCGAGTGAGCGCGTCAAGCTTATGCATGCCGCTAACTGGCCAGAAACGCTGACGTATTGACTCGGCGGTGGCGGTCTTCATCTTGACAGTAACTTGAACGGGGTCGTTTAGGTACTTGGTAGCAATGCGCCGTATCTGCGTAGGCATTGTTGCGGAGAATAGGGCAATCTGCCTCTGGCTGGGAATTTGATCGAGGATCCATTCGACATCGTCGATGAAACCCATGCGCAACATCTCATCGGCTTCGTCTAGGACTAGGGTGCTTAGTTGATGTAGTTTCAGCGTGCCGCGACGCATGTGATCCATGACTCGTCCTGGTGTTCCGACTATCACATGTACGCCACGCTTCAGTGCACGTATCTGGCCGCTGTAGTCCTGCCCGCCATATACGGGTAGAACGTGAAAATCTTTTATATGAGTCGCGTACGTCTGAAAGGCTTCGGCGACCTGAATGGCGAGTTCGCGCGTCGGTGCCAGAACCAGAACCTGCGGGTCTTTCTGCTTTAGGTCTAATCTCGAAAGGATGGGCAGGGCGAAAGCGGCGGTCTTGCCCGTTCCAGTTTGTGCCTGACCGAGCACATCTCTGCCCTCGAGTAGCAAGGGAATAGTCTGTGCTTGAATAGGGGTAGGCGTTTCGTAACCCACATCAATGAGCGACTTTAATAGAGGCTTAGTCAGCGCCATTTGCTCGAATGAGGTGATTTCTTCGCTACTCATAGTATTGCCTTGCTATGCCCGTGGGGCGGTAATCTGCGGATATTTAGACGGATAATTAGGCGGATAACTGGATGAATAGTTAGGCCGCTAACCGTACCAATAGTTAAGAGGGTGCGAAGGATAGAGACTATCCCTTGCTAAGTCCATCTCATAAACACTGGAATACACCACTAAACCCGCTATTTTTGACAATTTCAAGCGGTATTCCTCTACAATCGAGGAAATAGTAAGAGCTGTGGACGGCCGCCTTGACCTCAACTGTCACTCTACCTAGCTGGATATTCTTATTGCTGCTGCTGGCCGCCAGCTACGCGATAATAATGAGTGTGCTTTTCCCCAGCGTTCGCTGGTACCTCCGTCGCCGCCTGAACAGGACTGTCGACAAGCTGAATAGCAGCCTGCAGATCAAGATTCGACCGCTACAACGCAGTAAGCGGCAGATTTTGATTGATCAGTTAATGTTTGATCGTGAGATCATCGCAATAATCGAGGAGCAGGCGCAGCGCGACAATATTCCTCGAGATGTACTGCAACAGAAGGTAAAGGGCTATGCCCGTGAGATCGTTCCCTCCTTTAATGCCTACATTTATTATCAGGTCTTTTATTGGTTAGCGAAGAAGGTCTCGCGTTTTATCTATCGTGTGCGCGTTGCCGCCGTGGAGCCTAACCAGCTGCAGGCAGTAGATCCGGATGCGACGGTAGTCTTCGTGATGAATCACCGCAGCAACATGGATTATGTGCTGATCAGTTATCTTGCCGCGGAGCGTGTAACRCTCTCTTATGCAGTCGGCGAGTGGGCRCGKATATTCCCCCTAGAGATGTTGATTCGCGCGATGGGTGCATTCTTCGTGCGYCGTGGATCGCAGAAYCCACTCTATCGCAAGGTTCTTGAGCGCTATGTGTAYATGGCCACTCAGAGTGGCGTCTGTCAGGCAGTATTTCTAGAAGGGGGCTTGAGCCGCGATGGCTTGCTGGGCGARCCYAARCTCGGYTTTCTGGATTAYATAYTRCGCAAYTACGATTGGCAGACGGACMGGGATGTYGTGTTYGTWCCYGTYGGGATCAACTACGATCGGGTCTTGGAAGACGARAAYCTCCTAGCCTGGGATAGACAAGAGGCGCGACTAACGACCGCTGCRCACCTAGYCAAGCTTTGGCGCTTTCTGCGGATYAATYTATTTGCCGGTTCGCGTAAGCGYTGGAARCGCTACGGCTACGCCAGCGTGAATTTCGGCGTRCCGATTTCTATGCGTGATTACAGCGAAAAACGSRGCATTGAATTTAACCACCTCGAAAAAGAGCAGCGCATTGTGAAGGTAATAGAGTTAGCAGAATTGCTAATGGAATCGCTACGCTATGTGATGCCGATAATCCCTGTGCCTATTATCTGTGCTGTACTACTGCGCTCTGGTGAGAAACCTAGGACCTCCTTGGAGRTTCTTGGCGATTGCGATACTTTGATTGATGAGATGATAGAGAAGGGCGCTGCTATGAAARCTGARGAAAAGCCGAGGCAGCGAACGCTGTCTAGAAGTCTAGCTCTGCTCAAGTCTAGAGATTTTCTTATCGAGACGGATGATTACTATCAGATTAATCCTGAGTACAAGCCGCTGATTCAGTACTACGCGAATTCCATAGAGCATTGGTGGAATGAATAASSWKNNGGCMRWYYWSATAGTATTGGTTGAAAGTGAGTTGCTGCTAGAGCATTGATTCGGTTCTATCAAATAACATTAGTCTAAGCTCGGCGTTTTGTTCTTTCCTGTAGCATTAACAAAAGCTCGCTACCATGTTATATCCAGTAACATTTGCAAAAGCACGCTACCATGTTCTCCCGTGGCATTGGGAAAGCTCGATCCCATGTTCTCATAACATTAACAAAAGCTCGATACTATGTTCTCCACACTAGAAACAACTGAATTAGCGACATGGGTTGCGGTCTCACTATGGGGCTATCCCATTATGTTGAGCTTGCACGTGATGGGGCTTGCCGTTGTTGTTGGCATCTTCTCCATGCGCGACTTGTGCCTACTAGGGCTGTTCCCTGGCATTCGGCCATCTGCGTTTCTCGGTTTGGGTAAGTTAGCTTGGGTGGGTTTTATCGTTAACGCCCTGTCAGGTTTCGCTTTGTTTGCTTCTCAGGCAACGGTATTTGTAACGAGCGTGCCTTTTTTAGTGAAGATAGCTTGCATCGTTGCAGGCATGGTATTGGCTGGTGTCATACAGTCACGGCTGCGCGCCGAGGTAGCTTTAAGCGATGCGGTGGTGGCGATCAGTAAGTCGACAAAAATCATCGCTTCAATATCACTCATGCTCTGGCTAGCGGCGATTATAGCCGGTCGCCTGATCGCGTATATTATTTAGGGGCTGGGCCGTGGAAGCATTTGCAGAGTCAATTGTCGGTGGTTCGCTCA
>JAESUV010000238.1 GCA_016762975.1 Gammaproteobacteria bacterium
TTCATTTGTACAAATGAATCCGCCCTTTTTTTTAGAGTGACTTGAGGTGCTGCAACATAGTGTCTACATCGCTACATGCAAACGGATCTTCAGGGTGGTTGTCGGCCTTGCCTGCTTCTTCGAATAATGCAGTAACCTCACCGTCTTCAACTAGCATTGAGTAGCGCCAAGAGCGAGATCCAAAGCCAAGATTTTCTTTCTTCACTAGCATTCCCATCTCGCGGGTAAAGTCTGCATTACCGTCGGGTAGCATTTTCACATTCTTGACGTTTAGCTGTTTCGCCCACTGGAACATAGAGAAGGCATCGTTGACGCTAACGCAGTAAATTTCATCCACGCCTAATTCTTTCAGCTCAGAGTAGTGTTTCTCGTAGCCGGGTAAGTGGGTGCTGCTGCAGGTGGGCGTGAACGCGCCTGGTAAGGCTACGACGATTATGCGCTTACCTTTGAATATCTCGGTGCTGGTAACGTCTTTCCAGGCAAATGGGTTCTCGCCTTCTACAGATTCATCGCGAACTCGCGTTTTAAATGTCACGTCCGGAATACGGGTTATTTGAGTGTTGTTTGCTGAATTTGTCATGTGGTCCTCTTTGTCCAATAGGTAGTGTGAATGGCGCTAAGATACGCGGAATCTTGTTATAGGTAAAACAACTTGTTTCGATTGTTGTTATTGGTAAAAACGATTAGTAGTTTGTTCAGGCAGTGGATAAGGCTGGAGGATGTGGAGTTACAACATTTCTAGAATCAATATCAACTCCTCGATAGTTGCTGGCAGTCTCGATTCTAGTAATTCAGCTTTAGCTGCGGTGTAACGGTTCTGAATATTTTCCAGCGTGTTGGCATTGCGTGTTCCGCGGTAAGTTTCGATGTACATCCCAACCTCTACGCTAAATGTGCTTCGACGCACCACTACAGTTTGATTCCGTGCGCCTAGCGCGCTGCGTATAGCAATTATTGCTGCATCTTGAAGTGAAACATCTTGCCGTAGGGCGTCTGCTAGATTGACTTGTGCGTAGAAATAGTGCGGCGTTGTGACAGCGAGCAGTAAAGACAGGAATATTCTCGAGCATGAGTTAGGCATTCGCAAAGACTACCCTGATCTGAATAGAGACTCTACAGAAAGCGGTTATCGAGAATATTGGGTCTAGGAATTCATTTGTAAACTAAAAAGAAAGGTGATCGATAGCAAGTGAGACAAAGAGTCGCACGTGACAATACTAGGCGATTGACCGAGATCAAAGCCGGCTTGTGATTCACTGCTAGGCTGAATGGAGTGTAAAATTTTTCAGCCGGACTAACTGATATGCATCATGACTAATTCGCCGGCCCTGCGCAGGAGCCTCACTCTTCCCTTGGTTATTCTGTATGGCCTTGGCAATATTCTGGGCGCTGGCATTTACGTACTGATTGGTAAAGTCGCCGGTGCGGCGGGCTACTTAGCTCCGTTCTCATTTTTGGTGGCGGCAATAATTGCCGGTATTACAGCTTTTTCGTTTTGCGAACTTTCCTCGCGGTTTCCAGTGAGCGCCGGTGAGGCAGTCTATATCAAGGAAGGTTTTAGAAAGCCCACTTTGTCCCTGGCCGTTGGCCTGTTGATAATTCTTACTGGGGTTGTCTCGGCAGCGACTATGACGAAGGGTTTCGTCGGCTATCTTAATGTATTTGTCGAGCTACCCCCTGAATTAGTAATCATCGGTCTGCTCGCGTTGTTAGGCATGGTCGCTATTTGGGGAATCGCTGAATCCGTTACTATTGCCGCCGCCTTTACTGTCCTTGAAATTGTAGGACTCCTAGTGGTTCTATTCGTGACCATGCCTGCACTTGAGCAACTGCCAGCGAGGAGAGACGAATTCATACCTACTATGGATATTACGGTGTGGGCAGGCGTGTTCGGTGGGGCGTTTCTCGCATTTTATGCCTATGTAGGATTTGAAGACATGGTCAACCTTGCGGAAGAGATAAAGAATTCGAGACGGAATCTGCCGATCGCGATACTGTTATCCTTGGCAGTTGCAACCGCAATTTATGTACTTATCGCGTTAAGCTCAGTGTTGGTTTTGACTCCTGAGCAGTTGCAGCTTTCTGATTCGCCGTTGTCGGATATCTACAGAGCCGCTACAAATAAAAATCCGTGGTTTATCTCGATCGTTAGCTTRTGTGCGGTAATTAACGGCGCTCTAATCCAAATAATTATGGGCTCCAGGGTTGCATATGGACTGGCGAAGCAGGGYCTTATTTCCGAGGCGTTTGCCAAAGTTAACTCTCGTACGCAAACGCCGATTCTCTCTACTGGTGTTATCACGGGAGTAATTGCTCTTGTGGCTCTCTGGCTACCAATAGAGACGCTGGCACGAACCACGTCTTACCTATTGCTCGTTCTGTTTTGCATGGTGAATTTAGCCCTCGTCAAAATAAAGCGGCGCGATACCGAGAGGCCGGCTACTTTTACCGTGCCAATGTACGTGCCTTTCGCTGGATTCATCAGCTGCGCACTGTTTCTCATCTTACAAACGTGGTCCGTATCATCCAAGCTGATGGAGTTTAGATTGATGTAGATCACCATCAATCTGCTGAAATAATCACACCATGAAAGTATGAGTTTGTGCCTTCGAATGAGGCGCTTACTGTATTAACCAGAATCTATTATAAGGGGCTAGGCTATGAATAAGATTCAGCGAATACTCGTGGTAGTAGATAGTGAAAATGACAGCTTGAGTAGGGGCGGGGAGCTGCCAGTCGAGCTTGCCAAAGCTGTTCGGCTAGTGACAGACAAATCTTCGACTGAGCTTCATCTGTTCAGTGTTGCCTATCAGAAGCATCTCCATCATGATTCCTTGAGTTGGGATTTTAATCAGTCCCAGAAGCGGCAGGAATATTGTGATCAATTGGCTAAAAACCTGGATCAGCTCGCGACGAAGCTAAAGTCTGAAGGCTATCAGGTATCGAGTGAATCGACTTGGGCTTACCCGCGTTACGAGGCAATTATCAATAAGGCGAATGAGATTGCCGCAGACTTGATAGTTCAACACACTCGTAGCTATGGCAAGCTGGAGTTTCATCATCTGACCAATGATAGCTGGCAGATGGTTCGGCATTGTCCGATTCCGCTGTTACTTGTTAAGAATGACCCATGGAACGATCAGCCTGCATTGTTGGCGGCAGTGGATCCTATGCACAGCCATCACAAGCCCCTGGCTTTGGATAATCGTATATTGGAGGCGGCACTGACGCTGCAGGAACGACTTACTGGCAAGCTGCATGTGGTTCATGGTTATGCTGAGGCAGCTCGGCCATTCGCGCCGGCAGGAGTCATAGAAAAGGAGCACCGCGAAGTACTGGACGAGCTACTTTCATCCTATGCCATTCAACCCGAGCAATTGCATTTTCTAGATGAAACCCCAGTATCGGCCCTCCAGCAGGAAGCCCATAAACTGAAGACAGACATATTGATAATGGGTGCTATCTCCCGCTCACGCTTGTCTGAGATGTTAATCGGTAGCACGGCTGAGAAGGTTCTCGATTTCTTCAGGACAGATGTATTGATAATCAAGCCAAAGCAGGCCTGAATCGCATTTCAGGCTCGGCTTTCTTCTAAGTTTTGCATAAGGCTCAGCTCCGGAAATTTTCTTGTCCCGCGTTCATCATAAATGTCTCGGTGGCTAGCTGATTGAATTTAGATTTTTAGATTGATATGTGGCGCAATCGACACAATCATTTGCGCGACTACGAATATTAGCGTTAGAGTAGCGCGCATATGATCCAATCGAAACTCAGCACGGCGCAGTTAGAAGGAAACCTACGCCGCTTCATTATTTTTCGTCTGTTTTATTCCGCTCGTTTTTACTATCCCGTATTTACTGTGCTGTTCTTGGACTACGGACTGACTCTAGAGCAGTTCGCCATTCTGAATATTGTATGGGCGCTAACTATTGTGCTGGCGGAGGTTCCTTCCGGCGCTCTAGCGGATATTGTCGGGCGTAAGCGTTTGGTAGTATTTGCGGCGATCATGATGGTCATCGAAATGACTCTGATCGTATTCGCACCCATTGGTGCTTCGTCGTTACTTTTTATGCTGTTTCTTGCGAACAGAATTTGTTCCGGTTTATCTGAGGCGGCAGCCAGCGGAGCTGATGAGGCTTTGGCCTACGATTCGCTTAAGGCCCTCGGGCGTGAAGACGACTGGTCACGAATATTGCAGCGTACAACACAAGTTGTTTCCATCGGGTTTTTTATGACAATGATCCTTGGTGCGTTTGCCTATGATCCGAATATGGTGAATGGCTTGCTTGCGGCCATAGACCCACAGTGGCAGCTATCCAACAATCTAATTATTCGTCTGCCGGTAATTTTGACGTTGATCACCTCATTCATCGTGCTCGGAACAGCATTAGGGTTTCATGATCTTGATGTCGAAGAGGGTGAGCCCTCTGATTCACAGCCGCTGAAGGGTAAGTCTCTGTTAGATCCATTCCGCAAAATAGTCGTTGCTGGGAAATGGACAATCAATCATCGATTTGTGTTGTTTGTCATCTTGGCGGCACTTGCTTTGGATAGCGTAGGCAGGCAATTTGCCGTGCTCGCCAGTGAATACTACCGCTTAATAGATATACCGGTGAGCTGGTTCGGAGTTATCGGAGCTGGGATGTCTTTGGTGGGAATGGTGAATGCCATACTCTCTCGATATCTCGTGACAAACCATTCGCCGCTATTTAATTTTCTGACACTTTCTTTTGTTCTAATGGCTGGACTTGTCGGGCTTGGTTTCGCTATTCCATACTACGGTGTAATTTTCGCAGTGGGCGCGTTCGCTATGATGGGGATGGTGCAGTTTCAGTCTAGCTATTACATTAACAAGGAAGTTGATTCTGCGCATAGAGCGACAGTGCTCAGTTTCAAGGGGCTTGCCCTAAACTTAGGGCTTGGATTTGCGAGTCTTTTATATACAGCACGCGTTGCGCTACTCAGAACACAGCAAGAAGGTGTAGTGCCCGAAGAAGCACTTCGAGATGCTATATTCTTGGGTGCCCTACGCGGCTTCCCTGTCTATTTTTTGCTGCTCTTCTTTGTTGTATTACTATTGGGTCGGGCACTGATAAAACCACGGAGTGCGGTTCTTTTAAAGCGTTAGATTGGTGGCGCGGAAATAAAAACGCCCCGAACCAAATATTCCTGGCCCAGGACGTGAGGAGGCTTTTAACCTAAACCTAAGGTGTAACTGTTACCGGTATGTAAGCGTTAGACCAACAGCATTGATTATCAAACTTGCTGTCTGGTGCTTCGAAATTATCGACTCGCAAGCGGATGATATACTCTCCCGCTTCCCAGAACGTGGCTTCGGTTTGCACCGTAGTCCAATCGCTCATGCCTTCGTTAGCTTTCGCTCGGTCTCGGCCGGTTATCTTTTCAGACGAAAAATCAGGCCTAGCTGGGCCTCGATGCATTATCCACTCTGTACCTAGAGGGAAGATTGTCTGCTCGAGTTCTTCATAGTCACTACGATTACCACGGTCTTGTGCGTATGCAGTCAAGGTCACTGGCTTTCCAACCGAAGCTGTTATCGATTCAGCGTAAAAACCTTGGCGGTCGATCGATACTTCGCCATCCATGTCGAAACGGATGGTTGGGTTTAGTGAGCCAAGTGCTTGCTCGCCGGCGCTCATTTCGTATGCCGTCGATGTGGCTCGCCCAGGTATGGAGTAGCTGTACCCTTCATGCTTTAGCGTCCAGATAACTTCGGTGCCAGCCATCTCTGGTGGAACCGTTACGGCAAACACTCCACGCTCCTGGATTCCGATAAAGCCACGTCGGCTATACACTGGAAAGTGCGTAGGCTGTGCCCCATCGAACATTGCCGGTTCGATGAAGTTATTTGGGCCTAGGGGAATATCGACGATTTCTTCTCGGTTCCGGTTTACGAAGCCGAAGATCATCGTTACTGAGTTGTCTGGATTTTTTATCCAGCCGTTAAACATAGGGCCTACTAAATCGCCACTGGCTTTGCGTGTCGCCAAGGGGTAGTCACGCAAATGAGGTGGCACCTGAGCGAATAGTGGTGCTGCTATTAGTCCCACTAAAGCAACTGCAAGGGCTCGGATAGCTATTTGTCTGACCTTTTTCATTGGCCGCCCCCTGATCCCGCTACAGTTCTCTGCTGGCGTTCAGTTTGCTCGGCAAGCATTTTCTCGTAACCTTCGTCGTCTAGGTGAGTGACCGCAATCCAAGCGTGTGACATCTCATCTGTAGTTCTCTGACCTGCACCAACCCATTGATCTGGATCTGGGTTGCGTGGATTGGCTGCCGTGTTATCGAACCATGAAGTCAAGATGATGGTTGCGCCAGCCGGAATCAGTGGCTGGAAGCCATCTTCATAGGTGTGGCTGTGGTTCCAGCCGGCATTCCAGTTAGAGGCCTGGCTAAGAACTTCACGTCGACCGGTTTCAGGATCGAATAGTTCCATGGACATCGCTACGCCACGTAGGTGTAAATGCGGCTGCCAGCTATCGATGCGAACCGGATGGTCAAAGGAGTGAAAACCCTGCGTCATTAGCTTGCCGTGAGGAGGGATGAGGTAGTCTCCGCCGCCATCGAGCATGTACAGGCGTAAGTCCTGAGGATAGGTTTCCGCGACGTCAAAGTTATCTTCTTCATCGTAATACCAGATACCGACCGTTACTTGGTCATCGGGTACCGCATTGCCATCGGGGTAGTAGTGAATGCTCCAGGCTACCTTGGAGTCTTTAGGCACAGTTCTACAGGCTCCTTGAGGAACCTTCTCACCGAGTTTTCCGTAGGCATACTCGGACAGACGGCCATAGGTTTGCCATTCGCCGTTCTCATCTTCGGTTAGGAAGTGAGAGTTTGCATGGTGTGTTGAGCCATGTGCAGCTGCCGAGGGCAGAGTCTCAACCGCCTTGATGCAACGGTTCTCTGTAATTCCTGAAGGAACCTCTGGCTCCCACCACAGATCCTGACCGGAAGCTGGAACGTCCCAAGGGGTGGATTGGATGATATGGTCGGGTTGGCCTAATTCATTGGCCAAGCGCCATTCACCGACGACGGGGTATTCCCTTGCGGCAGGCAAGTCTTCGAGATTGCCCATTGGAGAACCTGCGTCTACCCACGCGACTATCGTGTTGATGTCTTCATCAGACATGCGCCAGTCATCTTTTAGCTCTTGAACGCCAATATCATGGTCGTACTGATAAGGAGGCATCTCGCGCTCCAGCACCCGCAGTCGAATCAACGGTGCCCAAGGGCGAACCTCTTCATAACTGGTGAAAGACATGGGACCAATCTGGCCAGGTTGGTGACAGATTTGGCAGTTGTCTTGAATGATTCGGGATACTTCTTTTGCGTAAGTAGGGTGCTCGCCTGCGGGCTCTGCAGCACTTGAAAGCGCTGGTACCATGGCGATGGCTGAAAACAGCCCAATTAAGTTAGTTTTTTTCATGCTCCTCTCCAATTAAAAACAAAGGGTATTGCTAATGTGCCGCTGTTACACGGCCTCTATTTATAGGGTTCGTTATGTATTTGCTTAGTAGCAGTGTATTTCTCTGAGCAGCGCCTTTATTGATCTAAATCAGGGTAATTCGAGGCGAAGCATCCTGATTTGTAACATTGTTTTACAGCGCAGCCGGGGAATTGGTATTCCCCCTAGAGAGTTTTGGTTTTTGCCGTGCCAAGGTGGCTTAATCGTCGGGAATTTTTGTGTTTGGAGTGAGCTAGCGTCACCTCTGTCTAGGGGTATTTTTATCTTGTACAGGTCGCGGGCGCGTACTCGAAAATTGACGCTTCAATGCCGAGAATGCGACTGAGGGAATATTTATTTTGTTCCATATCAACATACTTCAATCTATGTCGTTAGTAGCGTCACCTTCAATTGACTTCCAATTGATAGGGCGTAGTTTTAGTAAGTGGTTTTAGTAAAAGGAGCGTGCTGCTGCAACAAAGATCCTTCGCGTTGCGTGCATAGATGTCGCGTCATGATTACGATTTTTACTGAGCTGGAGAGATCGTAAAAATAATTAGAAAGGGATGGGAATAATGAAGATCAACTTTAGGAATATTTTTCTGGCTGCCAGTATGTGTATGCTTTCATTCACAGCCGTTGCCCAGTCAGAGAACCCATTCATTGGAACCTGGGATTTAGACGAAGCTAATTCAGATTTCGGTGAAGCGCAGATGCCAAGCGCCATGACTCGAACCTATATAGAGACGGGTGATGGAGGGTTTATGTATCTACTGGTAACTATTAGTCCAGAGGGTACTATCGGCGGCAGCTCGGCAAGTTATCGGTATGACGGTGCAAGCAATTCTATCGCGACCATAGGCGGTGGYGCTCAAACWACCATCTCCTATTTTCAGGTCAACGGCAGGACGGTTGAGTACACTATCAGAACCRCAGGCWGGACATCKCAGAYTGGTGCAAAAACACTCTCGCCGGATAGCAGGGTRCTTACTATTGTAATTCAGAACATTAATTCCGAAGGCGGGAGTAGCAGCAGCCAAATTTTGCGCTTCAATCGACGTTAATGGATTAAAATAAGCGCTGTGTCAGGTGCGCTGAAAGCGCCCGTGAGCAACAAAGGCCCAAGTAATAATGCCTCATGTATTTTTACTTGGGCCTTCCTTCTTTGAAACGCCCCAAATTCAATTTCTGCTTGAGCCTATTCGGTTCTTTAGACGCTAACTCTATCTTCCGAAAATAGCTTGAGTGGAGCGTGTTTGGCTGTAATTCTCTGGAGCACGAAGTCAAACTCATGAAATTCTGCAGTGCCTTGAATTTGGCTGCATTACGCTGGGTGCCGAAGCAGATATTTGGCTCCGAATGCGGCATTGGACAAAGTCTTAAATTGGATATACTGTGCATGCTTTCTGCACATAACAAGGAGAA
>JAESUV010000136.1 GCA_016762975.1 Gammaproteobacteria bacterium
GTGGACAGAATTTGTGAGATGTTTTTCTTCTTAGGCAAGGACCAGGTCCTTACCTGGAATGGCGTAGGTTTTGACCTCCTAGAAGGCCAAATGAGGTCTTTAGAGGGACTTCAAGAGGACAAAAGGGGGTCTTTAGCGATGGCGGCGTAGGTTGGACACCTGAATTGACCTCGAACGGCGTACTCCGATGGTGTTTTAAGGCTTGCAAGGGTGTGTGCAGGGCTGAATCAAGGGTATTTGGAGTACTACAAGGGCTCAACCAGGACCGTTTAGGGAGTCTTTGGAGCGCGCGCGGTGATGATCACTGGTGTACGAGGTGATGATCACAGGTGCGCGGGGGTGTGTTCGAACAAATTGTGGCCTTGTTCGACTTCTCGCACGATACCAGGACACAGGTAGAAGCGTTTCTCGTCTACCCGGTGTCCTCACATAGCTTTAGGACTCCATCCGTTGCCTCAAAGCCCTGTAGGTATGCTCCAGGGGTGCATGTTGTACCGGTAGGGACAGTTAGAGTGCCCGATTGCATTTCTCGAACACCATACGAAGACCAGAACCAATTCGAGAACCTCCCGCGGTGCATGTTGGCGTCAACATGTTGAGGGGTGGGCAGGAGTCAGGCCTGTATGAGTTCTCCGCTGCGCCCTGGTTGTATGGGGTTCAGGGGCGGTAGGCGTGAGCAGAGGCTTCAAGCGGGCTGTAGGCCGCGCCTGGTGTGCTGAAACAGCATAGGGGCTCTGTCCATAGGTCACCGGGTACGTCTCACCCAAGCGACGTACCCGGTGACCTATGGACCAGGAGCCCCGGACCTACGGTTACAAGCATGGAGCCCCATTACCGGGGTGTCTCGCGCCTGGGGTCTGGGGCGGTAAGACGCCCCAGGGGTGTACGCGTTGGCAAGGGGATACGCCGTAGATGCAGCTGGTTGTTCTGCACCACCACACAGCTTGCGTACTACCGCGATACACATACCTGCCAAGGGCGGCCTGCCTGATAGGAGCTGGTAGTGGAGCTGGTAGTCATCTGCTGCGGTGTACTAGCTAGAGGGGTCTTGTATGGGAGGCATAGGGGCAAGGGGGAGTGCTCAGCTCACTTGTGGGTGGTGTAGCTGTACTACTACCGTTCTCTTTGTGTGTGTTGCGTTGTAGGAAGCCAGGTTCACGTGTCGAGGAAGACATAGGAGGGGTGTAGTAGCAGTACTACCGTTCCTCTAGCATGTGTTGCCCTGCTTGGGGCTACGTTCATGCATGATGTATCTGTTGCGGGGGTGTGATTGCATCGTTGTTCTACACTGCGCATCGAAGAACTTGTCGTTGTTCCCCTACGCTCAACTACGTTTCATCCTCGGCGTAGGGTGTGATCCATACCGGTAAGCCTGACAACTCCCCCTCTTGTACGTCCTGACACCTACTACATCTGCAAAATGAAGGGGTGTTCGCCCGCTTCAAAGCCAGTGGGACGTCTACCCCCCCGATTTGAGCGGGGTACTACCTTCTCGCCATGCTTTAGGGGCGCTGACCCCTCAAAAGGCCTTGATTCGAGGCAAAAAACCCTGTTTGAACCCTTTTGAGTGGTCGTCGGTACTCCCCGGGATGCTTCCCTAGTCCTCGATCCTCCAGGACGAGCACCTCTAAACACGCCTTAGAAGACTTGTTATCGCAGTTGTACGACGTGTACTGACGACGATGGTCGACGATGGTCGTGCTTAGTGCCCTGCACTGCCGCGGAAGTAGCCCTCAATCTGTTCTTAGACGACCAAAACACGCTAAATACACAAGAATGATGCCCTTAAAGCCCCTGTTAACGCGCGGTTGCAGGACATGTTGGGCACTATGAGCATGAGTAGATTTAACACCCTCTATGACGGTGTCACTGAATGTGTTTGTATGTGATTGAGATGGTGTTTCTTGTCATTGGACGGTGTTGAAGGCGAACAAGTTGGTATTCGGGCTGCGTGAAGCGGTTTTGAAGGTGTGCACGAAGGATTACGAGGTGTGTTTTTGGTGTGCGGCGCTGCATTTTTGTGTGCGCGCCCGAGTTGTTCGTGTGTGGACCTGTGCGGGCCTGCATTAACATGTGTGTTCTGGTGCATGCGCGTGGTGTTTCTGTGCACGCATCTGCCTCAAACAGGGGTCTAGATGTGTGGTTTGGTGTTGCTCCGGGGGATCACGACATGATGTTGCACGTAGGGGTCTATCGCCAGTGCATCCACTCAGGCCTTGTGATCCTGGCCTGGAACCAGTCCAGAGGGCAGTTTTGCGATAAACACGGGATCCAAGGCCTATAGACCGCCAGGGCGTGTTGAAGAAGTCTCCTGGACTGGTAGGGGAGGAAGCATGAGTACCTCCGGAGAGGGCCGACTGTACCCGGGGGTAGAGGAAGAGCGTGTAGGGTAAGCATGCTACGTGCACCGTTCGACCCCGTGTTTACCGTACATCTGCACTAGTTGTTCGGCACGGCGCCCACCGCCGCCACCCATAGAGGGGTCCCTATGCTTGAGTAGGTCGGGGGAATGACCGGGGAGGAGGGTGTCTTGGCGATCGTCGGGGCGTTCTGGTAGGGGCATATAGCATTCGACCCCGTGTTTATCGTATGATCATGGTAGTTGTGAGGGGTTGAGGGGGTAGTCCGAGGGGGAGACAAGGACTTTGATACCCCCTTCTTGGTCAATTTGACCCCAAAAGAGGTCGTTTTAGAGGTGTTTGGGCTGGTTTTGGTGTGATTTGGGGTGGACGGGGGTGATTTTGTGCTCTCCCACTGGTGGATCTGGCTGAATTTGAGCGTCCATAGAGGTGAAAATGGATGTTGGACCGGTTGAACGATGCTTCAAGGGCGACATCTTGCCCAGAAGCTTCAGGAGGAGTGTGTCTAGACCCTGTTTTGATGTGATTACAGCTGTGATCTGGTCGGTGAACCTGTGTTTGAAGGGTACATCAGGCTGTTTTAGACTAAATTTGGGTGTGCGTCGGATGGTTTGGTGCGTGGATCGCCAGTGTTCTCCTGATGCATCGGACGAGATCAAGGCTTCGTAGGGGTGTTTGGCGTGGATGTCGGGGAAGTTGCGCAGGAAGACAGCTCGATCAACCCCGGATGAGGAACATGTTCCGTGTGATCAAGCACTGGGGCGGTAGATCGGCGAGCAGAACCTCGAACAGTGGCAAGATCGAGCGGTGAGAGGTGAAGGTTCGTCCCACCGGTGTACGTCATCGGGGTTTGAACCCCAGAACCTCCCTCATGAACACCGCATCGTCGATCAACCGCCAGGCCAACTGGTTCTCGTCGACGAGAATGAGCTTCCCACTGGCGTCGGGGGCCAGCTGGGCCTGGCGATACTCCAGAACCCTCCAGACCAGCGTGCTGTTGGGGGGACCCTGGCGAACGAAGACACCGGCGAGCTTCCAATCCAGGCGGGGATCCTGGTTCTGGTCTTCGTCCTGGACCAGGGCGGCCTGACTGGCGAGGAAGTCTTTCAGGGCGGAGAGCTGATACCTGACCGCACGCCCAATCTTGAGAAAGGCTGGCCCCTTCTTCTGGACTCTCCAGGCCGTGAGGGTTTGAGGCTTGACCCCCCACAACTCGGCGACTTGCTTGGTGGTCAGGAGCTGCACTGATTCGGTCATGATGAGCCTCATAAACTGCGTGGATAAACGAAAAACGACTTATGGAACTAGTATCTCAATCTATCTCCATCTATCTCCATCCATAAACTTTTTAAGCCTGACTGCATAGCATGAACGAAGTATGAGCTACTTTCAAAGTGTGAATAATACCTATGGTAAGTTGTAACATACGGGATGGTGTAGTACAGCTTGAGTGCGATGCAGTTCGCTATAGCCCTGAGGATGCCTTGAAATACGCCGTAATTTACACCCGTGTCTCCACCATCGAGCAAGTCCAGACCGGCATAAGTCTTGAGGTCCAGCTCGAAATCACCCAGCGATATGCAGCTTTCAAGAACCTGGAGGTCATCTCGGTCATCTCGGACGAAGGCGTTTCGGGTTCGATTCCGCTTCACGATCGGCCTGGCGGACGACGTCTCCTGGAGCTGGTCCTGGACCCGAAAGTCTCAGTCGTCATTGCCTACAAACTCGACCGGGTTTTCCGTGATACCGCCGATTGCTTGATCACGACCAAGCAATGGGACCTGGCCGATGTTGACTTGCACCTGGTCGACATTGGCGGCCAACCCGTCGACACCTCAACCGCGATGGGTCGGTTCTTCCTGACCATCATGGCCGGCGTGGCCGAGATGGAGAGGAACCTGATTATCGAAAGAACCCGAGCCGCCATGACCCACCTGAAAGAAAACAACCGGCTCGCGGGCTCCCTCCCTTACGGCTCTTACGTCGCTGAAGATGGGACCAGCCTCTTGCCCAATCCCAAAGAGCAAAAGGTCATCAAGGCCGTGAAACGCCTGCACAAGAAGGGCCTGTCACTTCGCAAAATCGCCGAATACCTCGACGACAAGGGGCTTCAATCCCGCGCCGGCACAACTTTCTACGCCTCCCAGATCAAACGCATCCTCGAGAGAAACTAGCCCACACCCTCAGACGCCCATAAACGCCCTTAGAAGCCCTCAGACGCTTTTGACCCATCTCGTTAGCTCTTAGACGCCCTCAGACGCTCTAAGCCACTCCCAGAAGCTCTCAGGTGCCTTCAAGCCACCTCGCCAGCCATTTCGCGCCCACACTCTCTCTCCCGCCTTCTCAGATGCCGTGTGCCTTTTCCTGGATCCTGAACTCTGCTCCTTCCGTCCGAGCTCTAACTCCAGGTGGGCTTGCTCCACCCGTTTATCTTCGCCCTTCCCCCTTTTTGGGTGAAGGAAGGGCGAAGACAAACGGGTGGGCAAGCTGGGGATAATTTACTTCTTCGATTTTCGGAGGGCTGTCGCCCCCAAACCCCCACCTGGGGACAGTGTCCCCAGACCCCATTTTTTGGCGTCATAAACCAGGGGTACTGGTACCCAAAAAGGGAAAGCTGGAAGGTGACCCTCAAGGTCAGCTTTCTAGCTGCGCCTGCTAGAAGCTCTTGGAGGATCTTAGATAGGTGATTTGTTCAGTTCGTAAGTACTTGTAAACACATAAAAATCGAAAAAGGGGCGATCGCGATAGTACGGGAAACGATCGCGATAGTACGGGAAACGATCGCGATAGTACGGAGCGACTGAACACTTAGACAGTATGCGGAATTGGGTCGAAAAGAGGGGGTTGAGCCCCCTTTTTGGAGGTCAAAATTGAAGGTCGAAAAGAGGGGGTTGAGCCCCCCTTTTTGGAGGTCAAAATTGAAGGTCGAAAAGAGGGGGTTGAACGCCCCTTTTGAAGGTCATTTGAAGCTTGGATTGGGGTTGGTTTTGAAAGGAAGCGTTACCGATAGTACGGAGAAATGGTATATGTGTTCAGTGTTCAAAATAGGCTCCAAAAGAGGGTTTGGAGCCCACTTTTTGTGTTTGAAGACCAAAGTTGAAGGTCGAAAATGAGGTTTGAACCCCTTTTGGGCCATTTGAAGTCTGAATTGGGGTTGGTTTTGGAGGGAAGCGTTACCGATAGTACGTGAGGTATGGAGGGAAGCGTTACCGATAGTACGGGAGATGTGTCTGTTAGTACGGGAGACTTAAGAGAGCGTTACTACTGACGATTTGGTCTTGTCAGTTCGTACTTGTTCTGGGCGTATTCGTTGACAGTCCAGCCAACATTTTCCAATTCAATGACCGTTTTGCGCACTTTAGACCTTCGTCTTCTCATGCTGTTTGGGTTGGTTGATTTGGGCCAGACATATTCACACAACGTGTCGAGTTGAACTCGGCCTAACTCACTTGCATTGATCCAGCCACAAAGTCGTTGGTGTATGAGGCGTGCGGGGTTGGTTTTGAGGTTACGAACCTCGTCCATCAGGAGCATAGTATGTGCTCGTTTTCCTAAGATTGCTTCGGTGATACGCGGGTTTAAGCACACATGCATATCCCCATCGTCGTCATCCAAAGCGAAACTCAGAAGATGGGATGATGCTTGTCGGGCGCCCTTGGTGAGGACCACTGTGACGTTTGACATGCGAAGGAGACTATTTTTGAATGCTGTGATGTTTTTTCCGCCATCGGACAAGCCCACTTCATGAAGAAGACTTGAGATCTTTGTCTTCACCACGAGTGCATTTTGGTGAACAGCATCAAACTTCGGGTCCAGGAGCTGACGGAGTTCTTTGGGTTTTTTGGAGGTTGGATTGGGAGTGACTATGAATCCTTCTGGACCTCCAAGTGCAATGAGGCCTTGAAGGAACCTCAAGTCATCAGCACCCAGCGGTTCAAAACCTATGAAGCGTGCTTGTTCGTGCTCGCCATAGTGGTAGGTCACATCAAGTTTTGCTTTCTTGCGTTCCCCTTTTACAAGGCTTCTGAAGAGGCCGGGTGCCAGGCAATGTGCGGGGTCATGTCGAGCATGTGTCAGATCAAAATCCATCGCGGTACCTCCTGGCATTTCTCTTGGGAGATGATGTCTTAGGTTCCATCAATTCGGCAGGAAGTAAAACCCCTCCCTCACAGCGTTTGTACCATCTATCCAAGGGGGTTACGTCGTAGTTCTGTTTGCTGATTCCAAAGCGAACAAACAGGCCACGTCTGTTTTCACTGATAGATTGTCCACCAGCTCCTTCAGAGAGGTTTTCAGCTTCTTCTTTGGTCATTTTGGCGACGAAACCACACCAACGAGTGTTGTCTATCAATGCCGAGGCACCACGGGCGGCTTGTTGTTGGTCAAGCTGACCATCTCGGGCACTTCCTTTGCTGGTGTGATGTAGAAAGAGAATGGCGCATCCCGTCGTAGACGACACATATTCCAGCGATCTGAGTAGCCGTGACATGTCGCTATTACTGTTTTCATCAAGCTGATGAATGCGGTTGAGTGTGTCGAGAACAAGAAGGCGTGAGTTGGTGCAGTATTCGACAAGGATGGCGAGGTGCTTGTCGTTCATAAGATTGAACCGCTGGCCAATAATGGGTTTGATGGTGAGGTTGTAGGCGATGGCGTAGCGAGCGTCTGGAGAGAGGTGTTTACCAATGGCATGAACACGTCGAGTCAGTGACGGGATTGGGTCTTCGCCAGCGATATAGACGACGCGCCCAGTGTGTTCTGGAGATAAACCAACAAGGTCACCGCCGGGCACGTTGCATGCTACAGACATGGCAGCTTCAAGAGCCCAGAAGCTCTTACCAGTAGCGCCAGGAGCGATGAGCGCACCAACGGTTCCGGCAAGGAAGCCAGGCCAGATGAAGTCAAGTTGTGGTGGTGTAGTTTGAAAAGCAGCTATGATGTCAACAGTCATCAAGTCCTCCGGTTCAGGTCATGGTGTTTAGGCGCTGGATGGAACTGCAATCCCATCTGGCGCCGACGTTTCTATACAGTGCCACCATCCCCCCCCGATTACCACTCGCCGTAACTGATAGATGTCCTATGCCCTGGGGCCGTCTTGTCATTGGACGTAGTGCGACAGTGTCGAGGAAGAGCAGGTGCTGGTGTTGGCGTGGGAGGTATCTGCACTGAAGCCTCAGGAAGTGTGTGCTTGCGGTGATGTTAGAGGGGTCGGTCGGACTGATGAGTGCACTTGTGGGGATGTAGTGGCGTGCACTGCCCTGTGTTGACCTGTTCCTGTAGTGCATTGACTCGATGACTGTATGAATCACACCGTTCTAAGCCGCTGTGTACCCCATCTTGTAGGGGGAGTTCTCAGGGAACGCGCGCACGTTCTGGGGTTTCACCATGGTCGAGCAGCTGCTCCTATAGCTTGAAGGCCTTGGACGCCCCTCAAATTCACCTGTAGCTACGTCTTGTCACCCTTTAAACAGCCTGGAATGTGTCTCTTCCACTGGCATAGGGCGCTCGAGCTCTCGCGGGGGCATCTATAGAGCCCAAAAGGCCTTAAAACAGTCCAAAACCCCTCTTTTGGGCTGTATTGACCTCAGTTGCATGGTGAAAACAGCCTCGAGGGGCACTGGAGATGGCCATTAGAACACCACTACACACGTCTAAACACGCACTGTGTAGGCATGTCATCGCAGTGCACCGGCGTGTATGGACGCACATGGTCGAGGGAATGGCGCCGACTGGTCCTGCACTGCTGCGGAAGAAGTTTCCAGTCTGCTCCAGGACGACCAAAACACGCTAAAACACCGGATTGAGCGCCTTAAAGCACTCGTTTACACACGGTAACGTTACATGTTGGGCACTGTATATACAGATGGATTTAACACCCTATATGACGGTGTCACTGAATGTGTTTGTATGTAATTGAGATGGTGTTTCTTGTCATTGGACGGCATTGAGGGCGAACAATTTAGTATTCGGGCTGTGTGAAGCGGTTTTGAAGGTGTGCATGAAGGGTTGCGAGGTGTGTTTAGCGTGTGCGGCAGTGCATTTTTTGGTTCTTGTCGGAGTTGTTCGTGTGTAGACCTGTGCGGACCTGTTTCGACAGACGTGTTCTGGTGCATGCACGGACACACCACGCGCATGAATCTGTATCAAACAGGGGTCTAGATGCGTGGTTTGGTGTGGTTTGGGGCTGTTTCTACACGATGGTGCATAGAGGGGGAGAAGGCCTCCAGGACCGGGGAAGGGGTACAACTTCTGGTCGCGTACCCCTTTATATCCATTGACGACGATAAACAGGGCGTCGATCGTCGAATGAGGGTATATGGCGCGTACTGATGCGCCTATAGGGCTATCATCATCGGCGGTGGTGGCGTCTTACCAGTGCGCGAAGGTGGCGTAGGGGGGAGCAGGGGGAGTTCGCGGGGGCGGCGTTGTTGCGCTCTTAGTCTATTGACCCCGTGTTCATCGGATCTAAGACCCCGAAGACATATAGGGAGTGGA
>JAESUV010000079.1 GCA_016762975.1 Gammaproteobacteria bacterium
GGTCATTGCTGGGGGTGTTTCGGCAAACTTGCAGTTGCGTGAGGTGTTAGAGAAAACAGTAGCGAAGTTTGACGCGAAGCTGTTTTACGCGAAGCCACGCTTCTGCACTGACAATGGTGCAATGATTGCCTATGCTGGTTGCCAGCGATTGTTGGCAGGCCAGAGAGATGATTTGGAAATACGCGCACAACCTCGTTGGTCGCTGGAAGCGCTGCCTGCTATTTAGAGGGCTTCTGGTTGGAAAACGATCAGCGCTTCTCTTAGACTCTAATATGAAGGACTGGGAATGGATATTGTTTATATTCGTGAACTCGAGGTAGAAACTATCATAGGTATCTACGATTGGGAGCGAGAACAGAAGCAGACCGTGAGTCTGGATCTTGAAATGGGAACCGACATTAGCTTGGCGGCGAGCAGCGAAGACATTGAAAACACTTTAGATTATAAGGCCGTTGCAAAGCGTCTTATCGAGTTCATTGAAGGCTCGGAATTTTTCTTAGTGGAGACTATGGCCGAGAAGATCGCACAGATTGTATTGGAAGAATTTTCCGTGCCTTGGATTAAGCTGCGTTTGGGCAAGCCTGGAGCTGTCACCGGCTCTAAAGATGTAGGTGTAATAATTGAACGTACAGTCAAGTAAGATTAACAGACTCCTTTACAATAATGTTCTGCAAGTGAGTTACATGTGACGACCCTGGCCCTAAGCATAGGTAGCAACATCGACGCCGAGTCGAACATTCGGGCTGCACTGGACGCGCTCACTCTAGAATTCAGCAATATCCGCTCCTCTACAACCTATGAGAGTCAGTCGGTGGGCTTTGATGGCGACAATTTTCTCAATCTCGTGGTTCTTRCTGATACCAACAAGGGGCTAGACGACGTCGCTACCTTTCTAAAGCGATTGGAAGACCGACTGGGGCGAGATCGACTGCAAGCTAGGTTTTCTGGCCGTACTATGGATATCGACATTCTATTGTATGGCAACGAGTCGGGAATGATCTGTGGTATCGAGTTGCCACGCCCGGAGGTCACGGAAAACGCTTTTGTGCTGCAGCCTCTTGCGGAGTTATTGCCCGACGCGGTCCATCCTGCAACGGGCATGTCTTACCTACAGCTCTGGCAAGACTATGACAAATCGAAGCAGCGGCTTTGGCCGAGTGAGATTGACTGGTCTGCCGAGTAGCGCAGGCTCGATGGCTATATTTGCGATCGAGCTTAGTCATTCGCAATTTAGTTATTCACAATTTAGTCATTCATAGCGATGTAATTCGAGTGTTGTTCAACTCTCTCTATCCATTTGCCTATCGCCCTGTAGCCGTCTAGATCGAAGCCGCCTTCGTGCGCCACATGAGTATAGGCATAGAGGCTGATGTCGGCGATAGTGAGTGAATCTCCAGCGAGGAAGTCTGCTTTTTCCAGTCGTTGCTCCATCACAGACAATGCCTTGTGACCCCCGGTTTGTTTTCCCTCGTATTCGGCGCGGCGCTCATCGGGCAGGCCCAAATATTTATTTATATAGCGCGCAGTCGCAATATAGGGCTCGTGGCTATACTGCTCGAAGAACTGCCACTGCAATACCTSTGCYCTTAGAAAGCGGTCGGTTGGAAGAAAWTCGCTACCMTCGGCGAGAWAATTAAGAATCGCATTGGATTCTGTGAGTGTACGGCCATCGCGAAGYACMAGGACGGGTATYCGGGTGTTGGGATTCATTTTTTTGAATTCRTCRCTGYGTGTTTCCCCTTTGAGAATGTCAACGTGCAGCCATTCGTGCTCAATAYTGAGATAACTCATCAGCARTTTTATTTTGTAACAATTGCCCGATTGAATATCGCCATAGACTTTGAYCATAARATTGCYTCCGAATAATARGKAATGAATARGTAGAGATAGGATAGYAGCTGCCAGNSRRGGGCGGTGGTTAGGAAAGAGAGCGACCGCCRTCAACTCGTACAGTCTGTCCGGTGACATAACARGCGTCATTYGCTARAAAGAAAACAGTGTCGGCAATATTYTGAGGCTCGCCTAGGGTRCGCAGYGGAATCTKCYCCAGCATTTTYTGTCGATCTTCCAAGACCGCRGGATCGGATTCGTCTTCCATCGATGGAGGCCATAGTATGGCKCCGGGAGAGACGCCATTCACTCTCACTCGCGGAGCTAGTTCCTTGGCCAGCGACTTAGTCATCGCCTTTACTCCAGCCTTTGCCATGCTGTAAATAGGAAAGCCTTTGAGAGGGTTGTCTGCGTGCGTATCTGTCATGTTTACTATCGATCCGGCGCGTTGCTCTAGCTCGGGAGCGAATTGTTGGGCTAAGAAGAAAGCCGCTCGTAGATTGCTATCGAACAAGTCATCCCAGATTTTGTGATCGCACTCGGCTAAGGGCGTCGGGTAGAACGCGGAGGCATTGTTTACCAGAACATCCACGCGCCGATAGCAATCGAATGCAAGTCGCGCAAGAGACTGTGTCTGTTCATGTTCGCAAAGGTCGGCTTGAAGGCAGAATGCGGAACCTGACCGCAAGGCATTCAGTTGTGCGACCAAGGCATTCGCCGCATTTTTGGAGTGATTGTAATGGATGATGACATTGAAGCCTTCGGCATGGAATTTCTTGGCGGTACAGGCGCCCAGTCGCTTGCTTGCTCCGGTGAGGAGGCAGACTCGAGTGCCATGGCTTTGATTGGTAGATGTATTCACAGCATTTTCTGCCAGTTCTAATTCAGTGCGTTAGAGGAGTTGAGACGGTTCAGGATGTCTTTCAATAGACGGAGTCGGCTTTGCTGTACAAACTCTTGCGTGTTTTGGGGCTTTGCCTCTTTCAGCAGCGCTCCTATGTCCAGCTGTGATAACTCACTYAGTACYGTTGTTAGATACGCATTCTGTGGATAGTCGCGTTCTTCRAATCCTGTTCTGCCCTTGGCATCCGCCTCGCAGGCGAGCAGAAATTTCTGYACGCGCTCAGGCCKGCGGAATCCATCGAGTGACTCTATYAATTGCAGCAGCGTGGTRGGGCGCAGYTCCTTAATGCGGTGTAACTTGGTGTGATGCTCRCACACGAGGGCGGCAAGYTTAGAGAATTCATTCGGCACGTGTAGGCGCTTACTGATTTCYGCCTGCARTGGTAGGCCGAGGGTTTCATGTGCGTGGTGGCTGGGCCATTTAGCCTTGTCTGTGACCCCTTTGCCTACATCGTGCACCAGGGTTGCATAGCGAACCACTGGATCACTGGTTAACTTGGCCGCCTGTTGCAGACTAAGAAGTGTGTGCAAGCCTGTGTCCACTTCTGGGTGATATTTAGCCGGCTGCGGTACGCCGAAGAGCCGGTCTACTTCCGGTAGGATCGAATCAAGTGCGCCACATTCCCGTAGCACTCGAATGAACACATCCGGTGCTGGGCCGCCCATGGCTTGTTCAATTTCCTGCCAGACTCTTTCGCGAACGAGGGCATCGATCTCGCCGCTCTGGACGATGTTATTCATTAATCGCAGGGTTTCCGGTGCGACAGTAAAGCCGAGCTTCTCGAAACGCGCCGCGAATTTGGCGACTCTCAGTACCCGTAGCGGGTCTTCGGCGAAAGCAGGGGAGACATGGCGCAGGATTTTGTCTTTAATGTCCTGGCGGCCATTGTAGGGGTCGATAATCTGGCCATCTCTTGATTCGGCGATGGCATTGATGGTGAGGTCCCTGCGTAGCAAGTCCTGCTCTAGTGTGACAAATTCAGATGCATCGAACTCGAAGCCGAGATATCCGGCGCCAACTTTTCTCTCCGTTCGCGCTAGTGCATATTCCTGCTTGGTGTCCGGATGAAGAAACACGGGGAAGCCTTTGCCGACTTGCAAATAGCCTTGCTCTTTCATCAATCGAGCGTTGCTGCCGACGACGACCCAATCCTTATCCCGAACGGGAATGTCTAAGAGGTTGTCGCGGACCGCGCCGCCGACTAGATATATTTCCATAGTCATCTTGAGCTGCTTTTATTTAACTTTGGCTTAATTTTAGTTTAAATGGAGATGGAATATAGCTGCTGATCTTCGAGTCGCATTAAGGTCAGTTCGCGGCCCCAGACATACCCAGTATCTAACGCAAAAACATGTGCCTTGCCAGTATAGCCTTCGAGTGCCGCCCAGTGCCCAAAAAGAATAGTCGTTTCCGGTGTTACTGTTTCGTATTCGAACCAGGGTTTGAACCCTTGTGGGGCTGATCCTAGGCCTTCTTTTACTGTGAGTTGCATCGTTCCTATTTCGTCACAGAAGCGAATTCGCGTAAGGGTATTGGTGATCACGCGTAAGCGGTCCAGACCCTCTAGGCGGTCGTGCCAACGGTTCGGAGTGTTGCCATACATATGGCGCAGGAATGCTTTGTACTCGGTATCCTGAAGTGCGTATTGAACCTCCGCCGAAAGGTCCAGCGTCTTTTGCAATGTCCAGTGTGGTGCTACACCCGCATGCACCATCAGAAAGTTTGTAACGCCGGCCTTGGTGTCTAGGCTTTCATAGTGGGCAAGCGGCTGCGTTCTCAGCCAATCGCAAAGATGCTGGCAGTCTTTAGCGTGTAGCAGTTTGTCTAGAGTATCTTTGCTGCGCGCAGGTGCGCAACCTTCGTGTATTGCAATGAGATGTAGGTCGTGGTTTCCCAAAACGAGTTCTATTGAGTCGGCCATATCGTGCAAGAAGCGCAATGTCTTCAATGATTCTGGCCCGCGATTAACAAGATCGCCAACACACCAGAGCTTGTCTCTGGACTCTGAGAACTTAACTTTTTTAAGCAGTTTCTTCAATGGCTTGTAACAGCCCTGGAGATCGCCGACCACATAGGTGCTCATGCGGGCAAAAAGGCTAGAGTGAGTAATGAGTGCATGCTTAGCAGTATAACATCACTAAGCGGCAACTTGTTTTAGGGGGCTCTAGCTTGCTTGGCTAGTGAACTGAGAGTGGAGGAGCTAACAGGAAGGGGGGAATCTGTGCCGTAAATTTTTCACCGCTGGCACGCTGCATCTCATAATCGCCCTGCATGCTGCCGAATTGGGTTTCGATGACAGCGCCGCTGGTGTAGTGAAACGATTGACCCGGTAGGATTTCGGGTTGCTGACCAATTACGCCGGCGCCGCGGACTTCCTCAACCTTCTCGTTGTCGTCTGTAATGTGCCAGTAGCGATTCAATAGTTTAACCACCTCGTCGCTGCGATTACAGATTTTCACCGAGTAGGCRAARGCATAACGGTCTTCACTTGGGTCAGACTGCTCTAGTAAGTAGCKTGTTCTAACCTCAATCTGGATRTCTGGTTGSTCGCTCATTGYTATTTACKTCTCTTTAGTTTGCTCGCTTATTGCATCGCTGATYTTTACATAGTCRGCRAGGCCTAATYTTTCAGGTCTGAGCCTCATGTCTATTTCGAGATYRTCAAGCTCGCTATCWGATATMAGTGTCTTCAGRCTATTTTTTAAAGTTTTTCGHCGTTGATTGAACGCGGTGCGCACAACGAGYTTAAGGCAGTCYGTATCTTTAGCGGTAATAGGTAGTATTTTGTGGGGCGTCAGTCGCACTATCGCCGAATTTACTTTCGGCTGTGGAGTGAAAGCTTGAGGAGGYACGTCGAACARCTTTTCTGCCTGACAAAAATACTGCAGCATCAAACTGAGYCGTCCGTAGTTTTTATCGCCTACATTGGCWGACATGCGTTCAACCACTTCTAACTGCAACNTGAAAGTCATGTCCTCAATTTTCTCAAAGTACTGCAGTAAGTGAAAAAGAACAGGCGTTGAAATATTGTAGGGAAGATTACCGATGATGCGAATACGTTTGTCACTAAGCTCGAGATCATTCAGGTCGAACTTGAGAATATCGTGCTGGTGGATGTGTACATTGTCGTAGTCGCGGTACTGRTGTYTAAGGTGCTCGGCTAAGTCGCGATCYAATTCKACACAGTCCAGTCTTGCGCCGGATCCGGCGAGTTGCTTAGTGAGGGCRCCTTGTCCGGGGCCTATTTCGAGTAGATGATCGTGGCTTGTGGGCGCGACCTCTCTAATAATGCGATCGATGACCTGCTGGTCGTGAAGGAAGTTCTGACCAAAGCGYTTGCGGGCCTGGTGTGTTGTTCCAGTGCTCARAGTTACGGCTTTARAWTGTGCCACTAAGRCWGTCTCCAGTGTTTGCTCATGTCCAGYGCKGTAGWGATCGCATTCAAGAGGCTCCCAGTTTCGGCCTTACCGGTTGCGGCTAAATCCAGTGCGGTTCCATGATCGACGGATGTTCTTATGATGGGCAGCCCAAGGGTGATATTGCTCGCCGCTCCRAAGCCCTTGAATTTCAGTACGGGCAGYCCTTGGTCGTGGTACATGGCCAGAACCGCRTCGGCACTGGCGAGGTATTTGGCCGTAAAAAGTGTGTCGGCAGGCAGCGGKCCAACAAGRTTTATTCCSCGRTCTCGCATCTCATTCAAGACCGGTTCGATAGTTTCGATCTCCTCGCGACCTAGGTGCCCGCCTTCCCCCGCGTGAGGGTTGAGTCCGCAAACTAAAATCTGAGGTTCAGCAATCCCAAATTTTGATTGTAGATCGGCATTCAAAATTTTGATGATAGCGCGCAGTAGGTCTTTTGTGATCGCGGCAGGCACTGCGCTCAACGGTAGATGCGTCGTTACCAAGGCGACGCGTAGGCCTTCGGTCGCCAGCATCATAACGGTCAGGTCTTGTTTGCAAAATTCGGCGAGGTACTCGGTATGTCCAGAGAAGGGTATTCCGGCGTCATTGATAATGCCYTTGTGAACCGGYCCKGTGACCATRGCATCGCACTTGCCGTCGCTGACTATCTTTGCAGCTACTCGCAGTGTTTCYAGGACATAGTCTGCATTGGCCTTATCTAGCACTCCTGGYGTTGCTTTCGATCGCAATTGAACGGGMAGCACGGTAAGTTCTCCSGCTTTTGTYTCTGTGGGTTCAGTCCCWGCCTCGAAATTTTTAATTGTAAGTGGGCACCCTAAWWGCGCGGCTCGACTCGCAAGCAGYTGTGGGTCGGCGACGATGAYTAATTCGACATCGYTTGGTGGCCTCTGTGCKATRGCAATGCACAGGTCGGGTCCAATGCCGGCGGGCTCTCCTGGGGTGATAGCTATTCGGTGTGTCACAACGGCCTTCCTGCAGAGCTATCGGGGTGGTCTTAAATAGTAAGGTCTTCTGGATGAGGCGGTAGCGAATACTAGTCGATAAATTCTACGAAGGCTTCTTCGCGAATCTCTATCAGCCAGTTTTGTAATTCCAAATCAAACTTGCGATTGCGCAAGGAGTTTTCGGCCTGATTGCGCGAATAGATTGTGCTGAAATCGGTTACGCGGCGTTCTATAACTTCTACAATATGCCAGCCAGTGCTTGAGCGAAATGGTTCACTTAGCTCTTCGAGCTCAAGAGCATCTATTATGACCTCCATGTCCCGGGGCATTTGTCCCTCATTGATCCAGTCCATGTCGCCGCCGGCAACGACAGAAGTGTCGTCGTCGGAGTTTTGTCGCGCCAGTGTCGCAAAGTTTTCGCCGTCGATAATTTGTTGTCGAAATTCACGAATCTCATCTTCTGTCTGCTGCTCGTCCCGAATCTCATTAGGCGTCAGCATGATGTGGCGAAAGTTTGTCTGATTCACCATCTGCTCGGTGCCGCCGGCCTTGTTCACTAGCTGAATTAGATGAAAGCCATTTCCTGCTTCGATGGGCCCTTCTACATCGCCGACCTCCATGCCTTCGACAATCTCTCTAAACAGGTTGGGGAAGCCTTCAACTTTGCGCCACCCAAACTCCGTTGCGTCAACTTCAAACAAACGGGCCTGGCGCGCTGTTGCCCTCACTGCTGCAAAACTGTCACCTTCCTTGATGCGTGCGACTAATTCGGCGGCATAGCGTAATTTGCTTTGCTTTGACGCCGCATCTTCTTCACCGCCGACGAGAACGAGCATATGTTCAACGAGGTAATCAGGGGCCATGATTTCACGGCCCATTTCCGAATTCAGAAAATTATCAATTTCCTGCTCGGTAATTTGAATTCGGCGATTCACCATGCCGCGCTGTAACTCTTGTAGAGTCATCTGCTTGCGAACTTGTTCTCGAGTTTGCAGATAGACGCCGGCCTCGTTCAATACGTTCAGGTATTCATCGAAACTCAGATTGTTGTTCTCGGCCATGGTGATAAGAATTCGGTTAATTTCGTCATCGTTAAAACGAATGCTAACTCTTTCTGCCAACTGCATTTGTAAATTCTCAAGTATCAGGGAATCCAATACTTCTGTCCTGAACTGCTTGGGTTCTGGAAGAGAGCGTTGGGCGCGAGCCGCATTTGCCTGAATTTCATCGACTCGTAACTCGAGCTCGCTCTGCAGGACCACGCCTTCATCGACAAGGGCGACGATTTTGTCCAGCAACACACGTTGTGCCGAGGCCGTTCCTGCTGCAATTGCTAGTGCCAGTCCCAAGCCGATTGCCGGCAGGAAGCGGGCGATCGATCGAGCGCCTTGCCGCATTGGTCCAGTTTTCTTAGTGCTCCATCTACTCATTATCAGTCTCTCTAAACCCGCGTATACCGTCACTTAATAGGCTGCTTAAGCCGCCGCCCGTGATGTTGCCTAGCCCATTCAGGGTGAATTGGACAAAAATTCCTTGGTTCGGTTCGATATTAGGGACAAACAATTCGTCCTCGTCAACCCATTCTCGTGCAATAACCCGTATTGTCGCACAACAATTACTGTATTCGACTCCGACAAAGGTCTCTAAGTTCCGAGAATTGCTGTGGTCATAGTTCCATCTGGCCAATAGTTTCCAAGTTTGGTTTATCGGCCAAGCGGCTGAGAGATCGGTCTGT
>JAESUV010000010.1 GCA_016762975.1 Gammaproteobacteria bacterium
TTTCGATTGCCTGACAAGGAGGTCATTGCCTCGCTCCTTAAAGTCAAAGTAAATGCCGAGGCTGTATTATGCTGTTAGAATTTGTGGGGATATCTCAGGATCAGAGTGATTTGAACCCTTTGCTCCTACTTTATTTGCAATGGATAAATCAAATTTTCTAATCCGTTCACTTTAATTTCATAAGTTAGTAGTAGCAATTCGCCGATCTGGCTCTGTGGAAACCCCTGTCTGGAAAACCAAACCAAATAGGGTTCTGGTAACTCAATCAGTGTTCTGCCCTTGTACTTCCCGAAGGGCATTTTCATGTTGGCGATCTTTCTGAGATTTTCTGGGTCATACATCTTCTATAGTCTTTTTGCGAAGAATCAAAGGGGTCAGAGTCTGAGATATCCCCACAAATTCTAACAACATAATACCGCCTCTGCATGTATTTTGATTTTGCCCAAGGAAGCATTGATCTCTCTGTCCTGAAATTTTGGGGACACTAACAATTTACCAACTTAAGCCGAACCTTGAGCTTCATTACCGCAATCAAGAAACCCACCTTTGCCGTTAAGTTGTTATCTTGTCAGTGTCCCTCCTTATTCTTTCTGCGCGTGGAGATTGTTGCGGGACTACTCAGTTAGCTGATCTCGCGACCTTCCAATGCGCACCCATACAACGTTTTTTGTATACAAAGATCAAGACCACGACAGACACAAAGCTGCCGATAAGAAGCCGATACGAGGCGCCTCCTGTGATGGAGAATCAGATATTCACGACCCTGTGTTTGCCAGCATTCAGGTTTTGAAAATGGCAAGCGAGAACGCCAAACGTGGGAATATTGTTAAATATCTCAATGAGAATGTCATCAAGACAGCGCCGAGCTTTCAAGCAATACAGAGGGATTCGATCTCGAATAAGAAATGGGGTCAAAATAAATTTCCAAGTATACATAATGGACTTCCCTGCTTATGTTGGGCGCTTTCTTCCCTGAAGTAATCTTCTCTAAAATATTTAATTTTAGACGGTAAAAATCCTCGTTGGACGGGGGTTCAGATGTTTTTCGAGTAGGAAATTTTAGTAACATCGCCTGTAACATCGATTAAAGTTGAACCAAGCTTAATTTAACTAAATCAGTATGTTATACGCTTAGGCCACTCCCGCCCCCACAAAAAGAATAGAGGACAGATTTATTTTGCAGGTTTTATGTAGCCCAGATTGCAAAAATAAGTCTGCCCCCATTCTTGGTAGCTTTGTCATCTTGGATAGCGACAAAAAATATAGAAGAAGAATGTTTCAGCAGAGTAGGTGGGGCAACGAGGATCGCCAGTAAATTACACGCCGCCTCTACCAAATCGAAAGCTCAGCCACTTGCGAACAATTCGATGTCTATTGACGGCTAGGCAATACCTTGTAAAGTAGATAACTCCTCAAATGCCCCAAAAACAATAGAGAGTTCATCATGCTCACATTCAGGACTTTATCCTTCTCGCTGGCGGCACTGCTTCTCACTACCTGCGGCGACGCTGCAACTACTAACCAGTCTGCTTCCGTGCCCGAGGCTTCTGCACCGCTAGCCGCTGACACCATTAGCGTCACCAACAACGACATATCCGGCTCTGTCACCAGCAGCAACGGCCCTGAGGCTGGGGTCTGGGTAATCGCTGAAACTCGCGACTTAGAGACTCTTTATTCCAAAACAGTAGTCACCGATGAGCAGGGGCGCTATCTGATCCCCGATCTTCCGGAAGCTAATTTTGAGTTGTGGGTACGCGGCTATGGTCTAGTAGACTCGTCGCGCAGCAATGCCAACCCGGGCCAGAAGCTCGATCTCGTTGCCCAGATCGCACCGAATGCTGCCGCCGCGGCTGAATACTATCCGGCGGGCTATTGGTATTCCCTGCTGGAGATTCCCGAGGACCATGAGTTTCCAGGCACCGGACCTGATGGCAATGGCATTGGCGTGGGCGTGCTGACTCAAGATGATTACATCCGTCGCGTTACCAATGGCGGCTGTGTAGTCTGTCACCAGATGGGTAATGCCGCCACCCGAACTATCCCGGAAATGTTTTCGAATCTGGAAACGAGTTTCGATGCGTGGAATCGACGGGTGCGCTCCGGGCAGGCGGGCTCCTTCATGACCAGAACATTGGCCGGCATGGGTGATCGCCGCACGCTTGAGATGTATGCCGACTGGACTGACCGTATCGCCGCCGGTGAATTGCCACCAGCACCAATGAGGCCCCAGGGGCTGGAACGCAACGTGGTCATTACGCAATGGGACTGGGCCGACCCCACTGCCCATTTGCACGACCTAGTTTCCACCGACCGCCGAGATCCGACGGTGAATGCCTATGGCAAAATTTATGGAGCCTTGGAAAACAGCGCCGACTATTTACCGGTACTGGATCCAACTGCCCACAGCACTGACCAGATCTCGGTGTTCCCGGAAGACCCGAATTACGTCCGCGAAGCACAAACTGCTATGGCGACGTCCCCCTACTGGGGCGACGAAGAGATCTGGGATGCGGCCACTACCGTGCACAATCCAATGATGGACAGCGACGGCCGTGTCTGGATTACCTCCCGGGCTCGTGACCCAGGCAATGTGCCGGCGTTCTGCCAGGAAGGTTCTGATCACCCTTCTGCTCAAGCGTTTCCGCTGGGCCGTTCCGGTCGACATCTCGGCGTCTATGATCCACGCACCGACTCTTACACTCCCATCAATACCTGCTTCAGCACCCACCACCTGATGTTCGCCGAAGATGCAGACAACACTCTGTGGACCAGCGGCGGCGGCACTGCGGTAGGATGGTTCAATACTCGCGAGTTTCTGGAAACTGGCGACGCTGTCGCAGCCCAAGGCTGGACACCATTCATACTCGATACCAATGGCAACGGCCGCCGCGATGAGTACGTGGAACCGGATGCAGACGTAGACCCGAGTCTCGACAAACGCATTAACTCTGGTCTGTATGCCGTCGCGCCTGCACCCGATGGTTCGGTGTGGGGGTCCAATCTCAGTTATCCCGGCGCTCTCGTACGCATCGTGCCTGGGGCCGACCCCAGTACCACGGCATTGACCGAGTACTACGAATTACCGCTGGATGAAAATGGCAATGCCATCGAGGGCCTCTCGCCGAGAGGCATGGATATCGACCGTAACGGTATTGCCTGGGTGGCCCTAGCCAGTGGGCACATGGGCCGCTTCGACCGCAACCTTTGTCGCGGGCCACTGAATGGACCTACAGCCACAGGTCAGCACTGCCCTGAGGGCTGGAGTTTTTTTGCCGAACCACTCCCCCAATTCAAGAACATTCAGCGATCGGGTAGTTCCGAGGGCAGTTATTACACCTGGGTGGATCAGTTCGATACGCTGGGGCTGGGCTCCAACACCCCCATCAGTACCGGCAATCAGTCCGGTAGCCTGCTAGTACTTAACGACGGCGAATGGGTACGCCTGACGGTGCCCTATCCATTGGGCTTTTACACGAAGTGGCTGGACGGACGCATCGATGATCCCGATGGCGGTTGGCAAGGCCGAGGGCTGTGGGCCACAATCTCTAGCCGCGCACCTTTTCACATGGAAACTGGCACGGGCACCACCAGCAAGGTCTATCACTTTCAGATGCGACCTGACCCCTTGTCCAATTAACCACTGCAATAGGTCAGAATAAAAGAAATGGGACCAGAGTAAATGAGAATTGGGGTTGAGAATTGGGGTCAGAGTAAATATCCAGTAGTTTGCGGGCTTTTGCGGTCCCTCCTAATAGGCCTTACCCGACGCCCGGCCAGTGCTTCTATCTCCGTCTTAAACTACCCCGCTCCCAATACCAAACCTTTCTTAAACAAATAAAGAATTTCTTGTAATAGTTCTTTATCAATGGACGGACGTATAAGGAACAGTGTTTCGCATTCCAATAGCGACCGAGCTGGAGCCTTCTCTACCTATTTTCAAAGTAGTCCATGAATTAGCTACACTTATCCTGAAATGACCTCCAAAATGCACCCTCAAACTATCGCCAACACCCTTAAGCAATATTAAATCTAGGAGTTATCGTGTCAGAAGCAACTCAGCAGGATAGTCATAAACCAAAATTTTCCATCGAGCAAATACGCGCTCGAAGGAAACGTGATTGCGCCCTAGGTTATCGATTGTTTGCAGCTCAAARRTGGGGCGACTTGGGTGATGGYCACATCAGTGCACGAGAYCCCGTAAGAACGGATTGYTTCTGGATGTTGCGCTATGGCRTTTCTTATCATGCGGCMATGGTWTCTGATCTCGTTYTAGTTGGGCCKAATGGTGAACTTGTTGAAGGTGAGGGTTTCATCAATATTGCTGGCTACTATATYCATCAACCYATTCTTGAAGCACGGCCCGATTTARTCAGCGCAGTGCACGTTCACACTGGCTGGGGAACACCCTTCTCGGCYGAAGCAAGACTGATAGAGCCGATCTCTCAGGAGTCCTGTATTTTTTTCGAAGACCATGCACTTTGGGAAGACGAAGAAGTACAGATTCAAAGTGTTGAGGCGGGACGGCGAATTGCTGCTGCCTTGGGCCAGAACGGAGCGATTATTCTAAGAAACCACGGCTTGTTAACCGGCGGTGATAGTGTCGCAGAAGCGGTAGGTAGATTCGTTTACATGGAACGAGTTGCTGAAGTTCACATGAAAGCGCGCAACCCCAAACCAATCTCCGCGGAATCAGCCCGTTTTGCAAAAGAAGATTTAATTAAATTGGGTGTTGGACGTTCAGGGTTTGCAAGCATGTTGAGACGGCACATTCCTAACCCGGAAATTGTGAATCAGTAAAGATAAAGGTTTGAGAATTGGGGTCAGAGTAAATATCCAGTAGTTTGCGGGCTTTTGCGGTCCCTCCTAATAGGCCTTACCCGACGCCCGGTCAGTGCTTCTATCTCCGTCTTAAACTGCTCCGTTCCCAACACCAAGCCTTTGTTCAGCGAATAGCGAATATCTAGTAATAGTTCTCTATCAATAGATGAGCCAAATAACGCGCGGTAATTGATCAACCGACTCGCCTGTGTGTTTCCTAAACCCATGTAAACAGGATGTGGAGTTATCAGCTTAGACCTCACACCTAGAGCATTGCTGCGATAGCTCGACCATTTGTAATCTGCTGGATCAGCTACCATATCAGCCCGTACTGGATTCAATTCGATATAGCGCTGACACGCAAGCAAGTAGCATTCTTGTTGTACTAGGCTGGAATGATATCGACCCTCCCAAAGAGTGCCGGTTCTATGATATCTGTAGTTAAAGTAGCGAACGTAATGACGACCGATATATTGCATCATCAAAGAGGAGGCTAACTCCACTTGGGGTGTCACCAGCAAATGAACATGGTTGGTCATGAACACCCATGCATGTATCAACACTTCATACTTAAGTGCTGCTTCGTGTAGCCAGTTGACGTAAGCTGCTACATCTTCATCGGAAGCAAAACAGATCTGGCGGTTGTTACCCCGTTGCACTATATGCTGAGGTATGCCGGCAGGGCACAATCGCAATCGACGTGGCATAAAGTTCATCCTTGAACTTAATATTGAATTAACTATCAAATAAAGAGTCTAGTCGAAATAGCTCAAAAACCAAAAACTACTGGATATTTACTCTGACCCCATTTCTCAATCGAGGCAAAGCAAAGTCTGTTTGAATATATAGAAGTGTTCTACAATCAGAGAAGACGGCATTCCTATTTGGATTCTTCCGTCCCAAGATCAATTCCCAATACCCTCCCCAAAACTACTGTATATTTACTCTGACCCCATTTATTACGAGTTGGTTCGTCCCTAGGCACCACTCCTTTAACATCACTTCACAACTACTGTATTTTCCCCCTGAACCCATCTATTCTCAATGCCTGATAAGAGGAAAAATATTGTGAACACAGGCATGACTTCACCTATGGGGATTTTTGAGAGATATCTATCTATTTGGGTTGCCCTTTGTATTGCGGCCGGCGTAGGCCTAGGCGCAATATTGCCCAACTTTTTTGAACTAGTTGCATCAATTGAATATGCCAGCGTTAACTTGCTGGTCGCTGTTTTAATTTGGGTAATGATCTACCCGATGATGGTAAATGTAGATTTTTCTTCTCTAAAGGACGTTGGCAAAAAACCCAAAGGACTCTGTATCACACTCATTGTAAATTGGTTGATCAAACCTTTTACGATGGCCGCACTTGCCATCCTGTTCTTCGAATACCTTTTCGCAGGACTGGTTGATCCACAAACGGCGAAAGAGTATATCGCCGGAATGATATTGCTAGGTGTTGCACCCTGCACCGCCATGGTATTTGTCTGGAGCCAACTCGTGCGCGGCGATGCCAATTACACGCTTGTGCAAGTATCTTTAAACGACATCATCATGGTGTTTGCTTTTGCACCGATCACCGCACTTCTACTTGGCGTTACTGACATAATTGTACCCTGGGAAACACTATTTCTTTCTGTTGTGCTTTACGTAGTTGTACCATTGATCGCTGGCTATATGACTCGAAAAGCTTTAAACGATTCTAAAAATCATGAGCGTGTCGCCAATTTCATAAGTAAGGTGAAGCCCCTCTCCATCATCGGACTTCTTGCAACTGTCGTTCTTCTGTTTGGATTTCAGGCGCAGACTATACTCGATAAACCCATGGTT
The DNA here is from genome assembly GCA_016762975.1 of Gammaproteobacteria bacterium. Classification (GTDB taxonomy): domain Bacteria; phylum Pseudomonadota; class Gammaproteobacteria; order Pseudomonadales; family Pseudohongiellaceae; genus UBA9145. Next base: position 6,649 of record JAESUV010000010.1, read on the forward strand.
ATTGCACTTATAGCCATCCCGCTTCTTATCCAAAGCTACGGAATATTTGCTATCGCGTACGGCTGGGGATATCTGTGGCGCGTACCATTCAGCACAGCAGCACCTGCAGCCTTAATTGGAACATCCAATTTCTTTGAATTGGCAGTTGCTGTAGCGATTAGTCTGTTTGGTCTCAATTCGGGTGCCGCACTCGCCACTGTTGTCGGTGTATTAGTTGAGGTGCCAGTCATGTTATCTCTGGTTGCCTTCGCCAATCGAACACGATCAAGCTTTAAACAATGAAGACTGCTTCCATAGTAAGATCAGAATTCAAGCTTTAAAATCAGAAAAATCAGCGTATTTTTAGCACACTACTTAGCGCACTCTGATTTCTTGATTTTAACTCATTGATGCAATTGATGAATCGGCCACGCAGTCTACTGAAAATCCTCGTGTCGATGGTAAAATTTACTCGCCCATCTATAGACTCGGGCTACGCCCAGTTTTCAGCTGACTAATTCGCTCCGGGCGAATTGATCCGTCCCTCGGAACCATTCCTTTTCTCAGCGCCAATTCTATTGCTTTTTTACTCTGACCCCATGCTATTTCCCCATGCTATTTGAATAAGAGCTTTTCTTAGGTTGTGTGGTTAATTTACCATCACTCCTGTCGATATGACGCAGACGAAGAAAGGCCACCATACAGAGGGTTAACAAGCACGCTAACGAAATCAGTTCATAATCAGTGCCCACTAATAGCGGAAAAAGAATCTCAAACGTTTCCTCGTTGTTCTGCAAAGTGTGAAACAGCAGTACTGGCAGCAAAGAACCGGCACTACTGTTAAATAACCAGGTAAAGACAAAGCTAAGGCCAAAGGCCAGTAACAGGAAGGCCACCAGCGACAATACATCCCTGTCCAGTAACACCGGTAGGTGCCACAGTGACCAAAGCAAACCGATGGCGGCACTGGCACGCACCGCCGTCATGCGTTTTTGCAAGCGCACCAAGGCAAATCCACGCAGGCCCAGCTCCTCCCCCATCGGCCCTCGCAGGAAGAATGTTACGAGCAATCCAGTTTCCAGACTAAATAAAAGAGGAACGATTTTTGTACTACTAATGGAGAATGAACCAACAGCACCAGCCATTATCGTAGCTGCAAAATAGAAGACAAATGGCAGGCCGGCAATCAACCACACGCGCCAGGCGGAAAGACCCATTCCAAACTGAAATAGACGCGCAAACAACTCACGCAATTCGGCCCTCCCGTAAAGCCATGCTACTATGATCACGCCGCTTATGGAGAATGCGAAATCCTGTACCCGAGTAATAAAATACACTAGCCCGCGCGGCACGCCAGGGTCAACACCTGCCCAAGACCAGGTTTCCGCCATACTGGACAGTACCAGCCAGCTTTCGATCCCGGCTGCGTTGGCGATTCCAGATAGCAAGAGAATGGGCAGCCACCCTAGAGCGTAGGCCAGCAAAAAAAATGAAGCTAGAGGTTTGTCCATATAGTTATCCACCAAATGCCTTACTAGAAGAGAGCGATTACACTCTAGATTGATGATAGAGACGGTCAGGGGTGGAATTAGTTACAAAATACTAACCTCCGCGAATTGCGCTAGTCCTTCTCAGAATAGATAGGGTCAGAGCAAAAATAGAGTAGTTCTAGACACTAAATCTAGCGAATCCATAGCACACTTCTTTAGCACACTTTGTTTTCTTGTTTGTAACATACTGATATTAAAAAAATCTGTCACGCCCTCTACTAAAAATCCTCGTGTCGATGGTTCGAATAATTGCGCCAGCAATTTGCAATCTTAAGTTGTTAAGTTGTGGGTGGTCTTACCCCGTTTCTTCGCACACCATTGAAAGGTATTAAGGTAATGAACCATCCCCACCGACACTGAAGTTGAAGTTGAAGTTGAAGTTGAAGTTGAAGTTGAAGCCGCAACCTTTAAACCGTTTGCCGACTTAAAAGCTAAAATGGAAGAGAAGAAGTAACACGCCACTGGTATGAGTTGCCGCTACCGTTTGCTCTTGCGAACATAATTTAAAATTGAAACGGGAACGACTTTTCTAACCGGAAAGCCTTCGATCTCTTTCCGGTTGATGATATGGTTTAAACGGCTTTCAATGGCGCATAAATTTTTAAAATCGCCCATTGCCACAAACGATAT
>JAESUV010000239.1 GCA_016762975.1 Gammaproteobacteria bacterium
ACCCACTGCTTCGCCAACATTAACGACATGGCCACGGGCCAGATCGCGACCGTAGCACTGGCTACAAATACCGAAGCGAGTCTCGCAGGTGATTGGCGAACGTACTTGAACTTCATCCACGCCACCAGTCTCTAGCTTCTCTACCATATGCTCGTTGATCAAAGTGCCGGCCTCGGCAATCAGCTCACCTGTGGTTTCTGAAATCACATCGACAATCAGTACACGACCTAATACTCTGTCGCCTAGTGGCGCGATAATATCGCCGCCCTCGATTACTGGCGACATCGTCAGACCTTGATCGGTGCCGCAGTCAATCTCAGTGACAACTAAGTCCTGAGAAATATCAACAAGACGTCGAGTCAGGTAACCAGAGTTCGCCGTCTTCAATGCCGTATCTGCCAAACCTTTACGAGCACCGTGAGTCGAGGTGAAATACTGCGATACACTCAAACCCTCACGGAAGTTCGCCGTGATGGGTGTCTCAATGATCGAGCCGTCCGGTCGCGCCATCAAGCCACGCATTCCAGCGAGCTGACGAATTTGCGCGGGGGAGCCACGAGCGCCAGAGTCTGCATATACGTACACCGCATTGAATGACTCTTGCTGCTCTTCCTTTCCTTCCTTATTGATAACCGGCTCTGTCGACAGGCCATCCATCATAGCCTTAGCAACAAGATCGTTCGCTCGGGACCAAATATCGATAACCTTATTGTATTTCTCGCCTTGTGTTACTAGACCGGAAGCGAATTGCGCCTCGATCTCTTCGACTTCAGCTTCTGCTTGAGCAATGAGTGTCGCCTTCTCCTTAGGAATGACGAAGTCATTAACACCGATGGATGAACCGGAAAGCGTTGAATACTTATAGCCCGTGTACATCAACTGGTCAGCGAAGATAACTGTTTCCTTTAGACCGACGTCGCGATAGCAGGCATTCAGAATCTGCGAGATTTGTTTCTTCGTCATCTTCTGATTAACCATCGAGAAAGGCAGGCCGTCAGGGACAATATTGAAAAGCAACACACGACCCACTGTGGTATCTACAATGGCAGTCTCACGAACGCTTTCGCCTTCTTTGTTGTTGAAGACATCTGTAATCCGTACTTTGACGCGCGCTTGTAGGTGAGCATGGCCTGTTTCGAAGGCGCGCTGCACTTCTTTCGCGTCGGCGAAAGTCATGCCTTCGCCTTTCGCATTCACGCGTGAGCGTGTCATGTAGTAAAGACCCAAGACAACGTCCTGCGAGGGAACAATGATAGGCTCACCGTTCGCAGGCGCCAGGATATTGTTCGTAGACATCATCAGCGTACGCGCTTCAAGCTGTGCTTCCAGCGTGAGTGGTACGTGAACTGCCATCTGGTCACCGTCAAAGTCGGCGTTGTAGGCCGCACAAACCAGCGGGTGCAACTGAATTGCCTTACCCTCGATCAGCACTGGCTCAAATGCCTGGATACCAAGTCTGTGCAAGGTTGGTGCGCGGTTAAGCAGTACTGGGTGTTCACGAATCACGTCGGCGAGAATATCCCAAACCTCGGCAGTCTCGCGCTCAACCATCTTCTTCGCTGCTTTGATTGTAGTAGCAAGGCCACGACGCTCAAGCTTGCCAAAGATAAACGGCTTAAATAGTTCTAAAGCCATCTTCTTGGGTAGACCGCACTGATGCAGCCTAAGTGTAGGACCAACAACAATTACGGAACGACCGGAGTAGTCCACTCGTTTACCGAGTAGATTCTGCCTGAATCGACCCTGCTTACCTTTGATCATGTCGGCAAGTGACTTAAGAGGTCGCTTATTCGATCCTGTAATCGCGCGGCCACGACGGCCGTTGTCTAGAAGCGCATCAACCGCCTCCTGCAACATACGCTTTTCGTTGCGTACGATAATATCTGGTGCGTTCAAATCTAGAAGACGCTTCAGGCGATTATTCCTATTGATCACACGACGGTACAGATCGTTTAAATCTGAAGTCGCGAAACGGCCACCGTCCAGAGGGACAAGAGGACGAAGATCGGGTGGCAGAACAGGCAAAACTGTCATTACCATCCACTCCGGCTTGTTGCCAGAGGCGTTAAATGCTTCCAAGAGCTTTAAGCGCTTAGAGAGCTTCTTCAGTTTTGTCTCGGAATTTGTAGCTGGAATTTCTTCGCGAAGCCTAGCCACTTCCGAGTCAACATCAAGATCCTTCATCAATGCCTGAACCGCTTCCGCGCCCATCTTGGCATCGAATTCATCACTAAATTCTTCCATCGCCTCGTAGAACTGCTCATCCGTCAGCAGCTGCCCTTTCTCAAGAGTAGTCATACCCGGGTCAGTAACCACGAAAGATTCGAAATAGAGGATGCGCTCTATGTCACGTAGAGTCATGTCCAACAATAAGCCAATACGTGAAGGCAAAGACTTAAGAAACCAGATATGAGCTACCGGGCTCGCGAGTTCGATATGACCCATGCGATCGCGTCGCACTTTTGAAAGCGCAACTTCTACGCCACACTTCTCACAGATAACACCCCGATGCTTAAGGCGCTTGTACTTACCACACAGGCACTCATAGTCCTTCACTGGGCCAAAAATYTTGGCACAGAACAGACCGTCACGCTCCGGCTTAAACGTTCGATAGTTAATCGTCTCTGGCTTCTTAACTTCACCGAACGACCAAGCACGAATCATCTCCGGCGAGGCCAAACCAATTTTAATGGAATCGAACTCATCTGATTGTGATTGAGATTTAAGTAACCCTAATAGGTCTTTCATTCTACATCCTCCACCTGTTGCTTTCGCGAACAGGCTTTAATAATCACTAATTCTTCATTTGTCGTACTTGGTCAGAGGCTTCTTAGCCCGAATTGGTTTATTTAGTACTGACGTCCAATTCCATATCAATCGCAAGCGACCTAATTTCCTTCACTAGCACATTAAATGATTCCGGCATTCCCGGTTCCATTCTGTGGTCACCATCGACGATGTTCTTGTACATCTTCGTTCGTCCGGCAACGTCGTCCGACTTTACAGTTAGCATTTCTTGCAAAGTATAAGCTGCACCRTAAGCTTCRAGSGCCCACACTTCCATCTCTCCGAAGCGCTGYCCACCGAACTGTGCCTTACCACCTAGTGGTTGCTGCGTAACCAAGCTGTACGAACCAGTCGATCTRGCGTGCATCTTGTCATCAACCAAGTGATTCAACTTCAGCATATACATGATGCCTACCGTYACCTGACGATCGAAAGAMTCTCCCGTYCTGCCATCAWAAAGAGTGATCTGGCCACTTTCATCAATGCCRGCCAATTCAAGCATGGCTTTGATCTCAGACTCAGCGGCACCATCGAACACAGGYGTAGCCATCGGAACACCCGCACGCAAGTTACCAGCAAGCTCCATGACTTCTTCGTCATTAAGGCTTTTGATGTCTTCAGTGCGTTCACCGATCTTGTTATAAATTTCGTTCACAAGCTTTCTGACTTCTGATGCTTTCTTCCTAGCATCTAGCATCTCGCCAATGCGGTTACCCAAGCCCTTAGCTGCCGCGCCTAGGTGCGTCTCTAAGACCTGACCAACGTTCATGCGCGACGGTACGCCTAGCGGATTAAGCACAATATCTATCGGCTCACCCTTCTCGTCATAAGGCATGTCTTCAATCGGCATAATTACCGAGATAACACCCTTGTTACCATGACGACCTGCCATCTTGTCGCCGGGTTGTATGCGGCGCTTAATAGCGAGATAGACTTTAACGATCTTCAATACGCCAGGAGCTAGATCATCACCCTGAGTGAGTTTCTTTCTCTTGTCTTCGAAGCGCTCGTCTAGGTCGACGCGTCTTTCTTTAAGCTGCTCATCTGCACGCTCTAATTGCTTGTTTACTGCATCGTTAGACATACGCAGCTTGAACCAATCTTCCTTCGGCAGTTCCTCTAAATAGTCAGCGGTAATCTTCTGGCCTTTCTTCAACTTCGGGCCACCGGCTACAATTTTACCGACTAGAACCTCCTGCAAACGCTCGAAAGTCGCCGCCTCAACGATTCGATATTCATCATCGATGTCTTTGCGAACCTTTGATAGTTGCGACTCTTCGATCTCTACAGCGCGCTGATCTTTCTCAAGACCATCACGTGTGAACACCTGCACGTCTATTACGGTGCCCTTAACACTTGTAGGCACGCGTGATGAAGTATCTTTTACGTCCGAGGCTTTCTCACCGAAGATTGCACGCAGCAGTTTTTCTTCTGGAGTTAATTGCGTTTCACCCTTAGGTGTAACCTTGCCGACTAAAATATCCCCAGCACTAACTTCAGCTCCTATATACACAATGCCAGACTCGTCCAGCTTGCTTAGGGCGCCTTCACCTACGTTTGGAATATCAGCGGTAATCTCTTCCGATCCCAGCTTGGTATCGCGAGCGACACAAGTTAATTCCTGAATATGAATAGTGGTAAAGCGATCTTCCTTAACCACTCGTTCAGATATCAAGATTGAATCTTCGAAGTTGTATCCGTTCCAAGGCATGAATGCGATACGCATATTCTGCCCTAGCGCCAACTCACCCATATCGATTGATGGGCCGTCTGCCAAGATGTCGCCACGACCAATCGTGTCACCATCTTTAACCAACGGACGCTGGCTGATACATGTATTCTGATTAGAGCGGGTATACTTAGTCAGGTTGTAGATATCCACACCCGCCTCACCTGCATCAGTCTCTGCATCGTTCACACGAACGATGATTCTGGCCGCATCGACACTCTCGATGACGCCGCCTCTAAACGCGACAACACATACGCCTGAATCGACCGCTACATTGCGCTCCATACCCGTACCAACTAGAGGCTTTTCTGTCTTCAACGTTGGCACTGCTTGACGCTGCATGTTCGAACCCATCAGGGCGCGGTTAGCATCATCGTGTTCGAGGAACGGAATCAAGGCCGCCGCCACAGATACCATCTGTTGTGGAGCCACATCCATATAATCGACTTCTTCGCGCGCCTTTAAGAGTGTTTCACCCTTGTATCGCACGGTGACGAGGCTATCGACGAAGCTCTTCTTCTTATCCAAAGGAGCACTTGCCTGCGCAATAACGAAATCGCTTTCGTCGATTGCTGATAGGTAATTGATCTCGTCTGTAACCTTGTTGCTAACTACTTTTCTATAAGGACTTTCGAGGAAGCCGTAGTGATTTGTTCTCGCATAAGTTGCCAGCGAGTTAATCAATCCGATGTTCGGGCCTTCAGGCGTTTCGATTGGGCATACTCGACCGTAGTGAGTCGGGTGTACGTCACGCACTTCGAAGCCTGCTCTTTCTCTCGTGAGACCGCCGGGTCCTAGAGCCGATACGCGACGCTTGTGTGTCACCTCGGAAAGCGGATTGTTTTGATCCATAAACTGGGACAGCTGACTGGAGCCAAAGAATTCCTTGATCGCTGCAGCCACTGGCTTCGCATTGATCATATCTTGTGGCATCAGGCCCTCTGAGTCCGCCATGCTCAAACGCTCTTTCACTGCGCGCTCGACACGAACCAAGCCCACGCGGAATTGGTTCTCTGCCATTTCACCTACGGAACGAATACGGCGGTTACCTAAGTGATCAATGTCATCGACTGAGCCGAAACCGTTACGGATTCCAACCAGAGTCTTCAATACATCGACGATATCTTCCTTACTTAGGACCATCAAGCCCTCTGACTCAGGGCGACCCAAGCGGCGGTTGAACTTCATACGGCCAACCGCAGAAAGATCGTAACGCTCTGGCGAGAAGAAAAGATTAGAGAATAAGTTCTCTGCAGATTCCTTCGTAGGTGGCTCGCCTGGACGCATCATGCGATAGATTTCGACCATGGCTTCCAGCTTGGAAGTGGTTCCATCGATGCGCAATGTGTGCGATACAAATGGACCGCAATCCAAGTCGTTGGTGTAGATAGTCTCGAATGTCTTTACACCAGTCTCGAAGAACTGCTCTATCACTTCTTCAGTGATTTCAGTGTTACAGGCAACCAAGATTTCACCGGTCTCTTCGTTGATCACATCAGCAGCAAGTGCGGCACCGACAAGGTACTCGTGCTCGACCAACAGCGTAGTTAGCTTCGCTTGCTCCATGAGGCGCACGTGGCGTGACGTAATGCGACGGCCAGCCTCTACGATTTCCTTGCCTTTCTTGTCATTGATCGGAAAAGTAAGCACTTCTCCGCGCAGACGCGCAGGAATTAGATTCAACGAAATAGTCGGCTCTTTGTCCTTACCTTTCGTAGTAATCTTGAAACTATTGTTGTCATAGAACATCTCAAGAATTTCTTGAGATCCGTAACCTAAGGCGCGTAGCAACACCGTCGCAGGTAATTTTCTACGACGGTCGATTCGAACATAAACCATGTCTTTAGGATCGAATTCAAAGTCGAGCCAAGAACCACGGTAAGGAATAACCCGTGCAGAATAGAGCAGTTTTCCCGAGCTGTGGGTCTTACCACGGTCATGATCAAAGAACACGCCGGGGGATCTATGCAGCTGCGATACAACAACACGCTCAGTACCGTTGATAACAAAAGTACCGGAATCAGTCATCAAGGGGATCTCACCCATATAGACTTCTTGCTCTTTAATATCTTTAATTGTTAGTACTGTTGATTCCTTATCATACAGAATCAACCTTACCTTAACCCTGAGTGACACAGAGTAGGTAGAGCCACGCAGTTGACATTCTTTAACGTCGAACGCGGGCTTTCCAAGCTCGTAGCTCACATATTCCAGCACGGCTTTGCCAGAGTAGCTTACGATTGGAAATACAGATTTAAACGCGGCGTGTAAGCCTTGATCGATACGATCTTCTACAGAAGTACCAGTCTGGGTAAATTGTCTATAAGAATCTACTTGAATCGATAAAAGATAAGGGATATCCATTGCACTTGGTAATTTACCAAAGTTCTTACGGATACGTTTCTTCTCTGTATACGAATAGGCCATTTGCGAGTTCCTAGCGTGTGTGTGCTTTAGGTTAATCTACGGGCAGAGTTATCTGCGAGTGACAAGTTTATCTAGCTTAGTTGCTAGTACTACAAGCCATGATTTGTCCAATGGCTGTCTTGTCCTAAGTCATATCTACAAACTTTTTTTTCAAAACGAGACAAACCAGATGAGGATAAATCCCCACCTGGTTTTTCTAGCTATACTTGCAGTCGGCTTTATTTAAGCTCAACTGAAGCGCCAGCTTCTTCCAACTGCTTCTGAACTTCTTCAGCTTCAGCCTTAGTAACGCCTTCTTTAACTGCTGCAGGAGCACTGTCAACCAATGCCTTAGCTTCTTTCAAGCCAAGACCTGTGATTGCACGTACTGCCTTAATAGCATTTACTTTCTTGTCGCCCGGAGCAGTAATGATTACGTCGAACTCATCCTTCTCTTCAACCGCAGCGGCTTCGCCAGCGGCAGGTGCAACAGCTACAGCGGCTGCTGCAGAAACACCAAACTTTTCTTCCATTGCTTCAACCAGCTGAACAACGTCCATTACTGACATTTCAGCAATTGCTTCTAAAATATCTTCTTTAGATAGAGCCATGACTCTTATCTCCTACTTTCTTGTGATTAATTAAATGTTCGTTTCTTTAGGAACTAGGCTGCTTCTTGCTTTTGGTCTCTAACTGCGGCAACAACTCGTGTCACCTTAGTTGGAACCTCATTAATGGTTCTAACAAGCTTGGTTACCGGCGCCAACATAACGCTCATTAACATAGCAATCGACTGATCGTAAGTCGGTAACTTAGCTAATACGTCTATTTGACTGGCATCCAATAACTCGCCACCAATAGCAAGTGCCTTAATCTCAAACTTACTGTTTTCTTTGGCAAAATCCTTTAGCACGCGTGCTGCTGCGCCCGGATCTTCCAGAGAAAAAGCAAGAATAGTGGGTCCTACCAACGCTTCTTGAATGCATTCGAACTCAGTATCTACTACCGCTCGCTTGAGCAGCGTATTACGTACTACGCGTAGATAAACATTGTTCTCTCTTGCAGTCTTTCGAAGAGTGGTTAACTCACTCACAGCAACGCCATGGTAATCGGCTAATACTGCGGATAAAGCACCAGTAGCAGCCTTATTGACTTCAGAGACGATTTGTTGCTTGTCTTCAAGTCTAATAGCCACTAGCTTAACTCCTGGGTTAGTGTTTTATCATTACCAAGCCAAAAAATCTGACAGAGTAATGAAGGTCTTAAAATCGGTGATAGGGGTTCAATTCAAACAATCGAACCAGGTTTCACCATCTGCGTAGGCAAGATTAAGTTACTTAAAAAGTAACACCCACGGTCTTTGACAGTTCCGTCGACGTTAAACATTACGTTTAAAACCGACCAAACCCCAAAGTCTTAAGCAGTCGTGAGACTGCTATTTAATCTCTAATGTAGATTGATCGATCAGTAAGCCAGGCCCCATGGTTGATGACAGGACAATCTTACGAATAAAGGCACCTTTGGCCGAAGAAGGCTTAGCCTTCTGCAGGTCGACAATTAGCGCTTCTAAATTGCCTTGAATGGCTTTACCTGCGAAGTCGGCTTTACCAATACCGCCGTGTATAATACCTTTCTTATCGGTGCGATAACGCACTTGACCAGACTTAGCATTCTTAACCGCAGTAGCAACATCGGGTGTTACCGTACCAACCTTAGGGTTAGGCATAAGGCCGCGTGGGCCTAAGATTTGACCTAGTTTACCCACTACACGCATCGCATCTGGAGAGGCGATAACCACATCAAAATCCATATTTCCGGCAGTAATGCTTTCGGCAAGATCTTCAAATCCGACAATATCCGCCCCTGCTGCAA
>JAESUV010000174.1 GCA_016762975.1 Gammaproteobacteria bacterium
TCTATTTAGGTTTCTATAACGGTACCTTTCTCTCTGTGTCGCATCTCACCAATGCACTTAAGCAGGGGCCATCTCTGTTCTTGAGCGATCTGCCGCTATTGTTAATCGTTGTCTTCACGATCATTACCACACTGTTCTGGGGTAGGGTGTTTTGTTCTTCGTTGTGTCCGTTCGGGGCCTTGCAGGATTTTATTACTCGCATTATGCCGAAGAAATGGCAGATTGCAGTGCCTCAGGCGATTCATGATAAGGCGCTCTACATTAAATACGCTATCCTTGCGCTGTTGGTGGTGACGTCCTTGACGTTCAGCGACCTGAGCCTGTTTCAATACTTCGAGCCTTTCGGTACCCTATTTTATATCAGTCGGTCTGTGGTGTTATGGGCCATACTGGCAGCATTCTTATTGGCTTCGATGTTCATAAGCCGATTCTATTGCCGCTATGCCTGCCCGCTAGGTGCTGCTCTCGGCGTCACTTCCTTTCTCTCCCCGTTTCGCATTAGCCGCGTTCAGCAGTGTGAAGTGTGCAAGGTCTGTGAGAAGAATTGTCCGACTGGCGCGATTCGCGGTGCTGAGATCGACTTCAAGGAGTGCGTGCGTTGTGATGTTTGCGAGAGCAAGCTAATAGCGAAGGCCGGAGTCTGCAAGCACACAGTAGAAGATGTGATGGCGCGTCATAAAACCTGGACGCCAGTCACAGTTACTTAAGTCCCCGTGCACAAAGAGCGCAAGCTTAAAACGTAAGCAAAAAAAAGACCCACCGTTGTCTGGTGGGTCTTTTTTTTGGCAGGTCTACACCTGAATTGCTATCTTATTTTTAATCACTAATCACTAATCACTAATCACTAATCACTGTCTTCTGTTAACCAACTCAAGTCATCCTGACTCTGGTCTAGAAGGTTTGCACGTTCGCGGCGAGTCTGCTCTTCTTTCTGCGCCGTCTCGAGAATATCGGCCGGTATGTCATCTCCTACGACGATGCCGCGCTTAGTAGTTGGTGCAAAGTAGATGCGAGCGTTTGCCATTTCATCGGTAGTCGCGGGACCGTATTCAACGGCTGCAGTAGAGTCTGGATTCCAGCGATTCTGTGTGGAGTTATCGAACCACCAGCTCATGTGCATGACGGAGCCGGCCGGCAGAAACTTGGGTTCCTGATACTCGTACAAGAACTGCCAGTTGAAGTCGTAGTCGGGTACCCATAGTAGGGTTTCTCTCTCTCCGTCGGGATACTCCACCTCGTAGCGCATCGCCTTGCCGCGGTAGTGCATGTGCGGACCCATGGAAAGCAGGTAAATATCTTCTTCGATCTCGTGTGTGTTGGTTACCTTGTAGTTGGGATCGCCCGGTGGGATGGTCCAGCCACTATGCGGCAATAGATTGGTTTCCACCACGTGATCGATAACAGTGCCATCTTCATAGAAGACGAATCCGGCGCGAGTCATGTCAATTACTGCTGTGCCTTCGCCCGGGTCTTTGTGGTAATGCATGTTCACCGTGATGAATGGGTCTTCCGGCATGAGTACGCCCCAGCCTTCAGGATAGGTGAACGGGCCGCGACCGGGAACGCCAACACCCATGTGACTGGAAACGATATGATGCACCCAAGGGCCGCCAGGAGCTAACTCGGCCTTGGACACCCACTTAGGCTCTGTGTGTGCACCTTCGGGAACTGGCATCTGCACAGTGGGCTGCCAATCGAGCACGTCATCTTTCACATACACTGGTTTTTCGAATTGCACGATTAAATCTGGATCGCCAATCCACCATCCATACTCGGGTAAGACAGTTCCGCCTGCCTCAGCAATTTGGCCTGCTTGGTCGGCTGCGTCGCTTGGGTTACCTTCCAGCGCACCGCCATCTACCCAAGCAACGAGCATTGCCAGCTCATTGTCTTCCATATAGCGCTCACCTTTGAACTCGCCGCGATGGCGTTCGTGAGCACCCCAAGGTGGCATGTATCCAGTTATCAGCGCGTTCTTGATCATCGGCGCCCAGAGCTTCGCCTGATCGTAATCCATTAGAGACATCGGTGCGGTTATGCCGCCAACCTTGGGGCCGTCTGGCTGGTGGCAGGCGACACAGTTTTTTTGGAACAAAGGAAGTGCATCGGCATAGAACGTGGGAGCCGAACCCTGTGCTGAAACTACCCCGGATAGCAGCAGTGAGCTAGCTCCAATTAATAGGGTTGACGCGGGCAGTGCTTTCAGGAATAGGGAGCGAGTGGTGAGTTTCATGACGTGCTCTTCTTATTGAGTTGTTTTCCTCAGACTAATCCCAAAACTCGGTAATGTCTAACCAATAGGGGTTTAGATCCCAGTTTATGGGGTAGGCGAGCAATCGATAATAACGATCAAGGCTATCGATATTACTCATTTTACCCGTAGATAGGGCTTGGATAAGATGCGCTTATTGTGAAGCACACGCCTTAGTTCGGCCTCTCAGTAGTAGTGGGAGCTAGGCCGTAATTGTTTGTAAGCAATCTCCATAGGTGCTTATTTAGTGCCATCACTGCGGCGGTGAAGCGCACACTGGCTCCTTTAATTAGAATGGCAGGCAGCGAGCATCGCCGTTTTTTTTGGTTGAGAGTTATAGAGAGTTATAGAGGGTTTTACAGGGCTAGAACAGTAGCGACGAAAATCTTAGCGCAACTAGCGCGACCAAGGATCATCCATCGCGTCAAAGAATTCAGCATGCCCGGCGATGATGCGAGCGGTGTCTTCTGGGTCTGGTGTTGTGGTCCAATCATTTCGCTTAAACGTGCCTCCTAATAGAATGCCATCTTCGCGTGGGAACATATAGAGACCGCCATTGCCTACTGTCATGTAGTCGATCTCTTCTTGTGGCAGTAAGAAGCTAAGTTGTCCCTTGATCGGCATGAGCTCATCGTCGGGAAATATATTGCGCGAGCCTAGCCCTGTGCAATTGATGAGCACTGGCTCCGAAAGGCTTAGGGCATCGTCCTGTCCCTTAAACTCTCTTATCACGATCTCGCCACCTGCGGCATAGAAGTCTTGCATCATGGCGGGAAGGTAGATCGCCGGTTCGATCAACATGGTGTCGTAGTGGCGAACATAGTCGGCGGCGAACGGGTGTTGATTCGCTGACAAATTCTTAAGCTCGGGATACATGTCCGCATAGCGATCATTGAAGTTGTCAGCTGTGGGCGGTTGGTTTGCTATTGAATAGTTGCTAATCCAACGAACGCCGTAGCGGGGGCCTGCAAGGTTTTGAAAATAGCGGTAAGCATGACGCATAGCCGCTTCAAACTGTGCTGTAAATTGTGGAGTTACCTTGTCATCGTCGTAGACTGAAGTAGGAGACCACTGGCCGCCTGCGATATTTGATGTGGTGTTGGGTGGCAAGTCCCGCGCGTAGATAGTCACAATCCAGCCGCGATCTTGCAATAGCCTAGCGGCTGCAAGACCCACAGCGCCTGCGCCGAGAACCGCACAGCGGCGGTGCGCGCTCTGTTCGGCTAATTCCATAGCGAGATAGGATGTTCCTCCGGACAGTGTAATGCCGCCACCGCCATGACCGTAGTTGTGTATCACCGTCTTGTCGCCGAATGACTCTGCTTCTAGGCGGAAACCCGAGGGACGAAAGGGGCGTGAACCAGCAATAGTTCTAATCACCCGGTCGGGCGACACGATGACCCTGCGCAGCGGCAGTCCAGAGGGTGTAAAATTGCGGGCAGAGGTTCTCGGGCCACTGCTACAGGCTGACGCGAAAGGCGCTAGTGCCATGCCCTGAAGGAGTGCGCGTCTGCTAGTCATCACCGTTTCCGTTTGCTGAGTCGATTGCATCTGAGCATAGCGCAGCATCGGGGATAAGTTAAATTTCTTATTGTTACGATAGACCTAAAAGAAGAAAGCGCTAGATCAATGAGGTTGATCTAGCGCTTTCAGTATTTGCCTGTGCGGTTACCCGCGAGGATCATCGAGTCTAGTCGGAAAAGCTACCATAGCTCTTGGGGTGAGCTAACAGCCATTCTACGACCTGTTCCGCGAACGTGTCTGAGAAAGAAGGTACGTGTGAACCTTCAGCGATGGTCCATAGCTCGCTAGAACCGCCGGCCTTGCATCCCCGATTGAATACCATCACTGACGATTCGTGCCCGTCTAGGTCGGCTACTAGGTCACGCAGTTCGCGTTCGGCGGCTTGTGCCTCACAACCGTTATACCCGGCCCACTGAGTAACCGTGTCTTTTGCGCTAGGGTAGGAGTTACCAGCAATGTCGGAGCCTTCGTAGGCGATTGTGCCGTCACCGGTACCATGAATCTGTAGTATGTGGACTGGATTTTCCGGAGCAGAACGCATGTCTATATGGCTAGCGCCGGCAAGACTTGCTACCGCGGCGATTGTTTCTGAGTGGTCATAGGCGGCGCGGTAAGACATGAAGCCGCCGTTCGAATGACCTATCAAGTAAACGCGATTTGGGTCTACATTGAAGTCAGCTTTTATTTCATTGATGATGCTAAGCACGTAGGCAGAGTCATCAACGTCGGATTGATAAAAGTTGCAGCAGGCGGAGGACGCATTCCAGAAGCGATTCTCGTCGCCTCCTGCTTCCTTGTCTCCATCAGGCGAGACTAACAGAAAGCCGTAGGTGTCGGCGATTGCGCTGAAGCCCATGTAGCTGTCCTGGCCTGCACCGGTTGAGGTGTAGCCGTGCAATAGAACAATTAGCGGTGCGGGTGTGCCAGCGTCATAGTTGGCAGGCACTGTTACGGGCAGTTCGCCGCGGCCTAGGTCAATGGATTGCGCGCCCACACTTGCTGAAAATAAAACAAGAGCAGTGGCTGCCAGGAGGGTTCGTAATTTTTGCATGGTGGTTACCTGTGGTTTTAAATTTGGTTTTTAAATATGGTTTTGAATTTTAGAATTCGAATCAATGGTAAAAGGCTTAAAGCGTAAGAATTATCTTGCCTGTAGTCTTGCGACCCTCCAAGGCCTGATGCGCCTCTTGTGCCTGGGCTAGTGAGTAAAAATGTTCGAGTCGCAATTCTAGTTTCCTTCGTCAATCCATTTGAAGACATCGCCGCTACGCCATTCGAGGCTCTTTCGGTCGGCGGTGTAGTCGAATAAAGTCGGTCGGGTTAGAAACAGCGAGCCCTTAGGGCCTAGTGTCGCTGGATTGAATTGTGTTACCGGCCCGCTCGCGTTACCGTAAAGTACCATGTAGCCGAACCGCTGCAAACATTCGATGCTCTTGTCGAACGTAGTTTTTCCTACAGAATCGGAGACGACAGTCACACTCGTGCCATCGGTAATGTGCTTTACTTCCGCCTCAAAATCGGTCTCAGAGTAGAGAATGACCTCATCTGCACCAGCTACAAGAGCAAGCTCCGCTTTCTCTTGTGTCGATACCGTGCCTATAACAGCGGCACCGGCATTCTTCGCCATCTGGATCAGAAGCAGACCCACGCCGCCCACTGCAGCATGAATCAGGCAGTTATCACCCTTCTTGATAGGGTAGAGGCCAGAGCTTGGTATGTGCCTAACTAGTTTATGCCGGCCGCTTCCACCTTGATCAATACTTCCATGCTAGCCGGTTGTGGCTGCTCCACGTCATCAAAGCTCATAACTTCTGGGCCACCTTGCTGTGTAATTCTAACCGCTTTCATGGATTGACTCTCTTGCAGGAAAAAGAGACTTTATCGCAGATATATTGCGTGCTGACAGTTTCTGTGTTTCAGCCGTCGTAACTAGCGACTGGACGGGTGTTAGCTGCAGGTCTATTCTGTGGGTCACAAAGCAGTAGCGCTTACGAAAAACCAAGAACTTAAAACACAAGAACAATAGGATTGGCTATGGATAGTAGGATAAATTTTTCGTTAGCAACACTCACTATCTCTCTGAGTTTTAGTGCATCACTATTTGCGCAGACTGCATTCGTTGCGCCTCCTTCTATAACCGAACCTATTTTACTGCCAAGTTTTGAAGTGGGGCAGATTAAGGTTGTGCCTATCGCCACTGGTCTCGCGAATCCTTGGGCTATGGCGTTTCGCGACAACGGTGACATTCTAATTACGGAGCGCTACACCGGTAAGCTGCGAGTGATTCGTGATGGAAAACTCTTAGAGCGAGATATCCCGGGAGTGCCTGAAGTCTACTCCGCTGTGTTTCGTGCAGGACTGATGGCAGTCGCCGTGCACCCCGATGACGATCAAATCGTCTATATGACGCATACCAAGGCCATCATGCACGAAGGTGAGCCCAGCCAAGCGGTAAGTTTGGTGCGCGGAAGATTGGTTGAAGACAAGCTAGAAAACGTGGAAGAAATTTTTGTCGCGAAGGGTGTCGACAGTGGTATAGCTGCCTCTGCTCTAATGTTCGCTCCCGACGGCAAATTGATGATGACAGTGGGTGGCTCCTATGTCTTTCTCGGCACGGGTGAATATGCGCAAGACCCAGCCGTGCACTACGGCAAGTTGCTGCGCCTTAATGCCGATGGAACGGCACCAAGTGACAACCCCTTCGTTGAATCGGGGGAATTTCTACCCGAGGTTTATTCTGTAGGTCATCGCAATCAGTTGGGCATGACTCTGCATCCGGAAACGGGCGAGCTTTGGGCGAGTGAGAATGGCCCGCAGGGCGGCGACGAGGCAAATATCATACTGCCCGGGAAAAATTACGGTTGGCCGCTGGCTTCTTATAGTCGAAATTACCGCGGCGACTGGGTATCGCAGACACCCTGGCGTGAAGAGTTCGAGAGCCCAACGGTTGTTTGGTGGCCTTCTATTGCACCCTCTGCTCTGACGTTTTATACGGGAGAGCATTTTCCGAAATGGCAGGGCAATCTTTTCGTTGGCGCCATGATGGAAGGGCGCATTCCTGGCACCGGTCATTTGCAGCGGATTGTCTTCAACAGCAGAGGGCAGGAGATCCGCCGCGAGAGCATGCTAACGGAACTTAAGCACCGTATAATAGGTGTTAAGCAGGGACCTGATGGCTATCTCTACATTCTCACAGATGAGGAAGACGGTGCGTTGCTTAGGATCGAGCCGGCTGACTAGCACTCCACCCATCAATTAGAGGTGGAGGAGTGCTGTGCCTACGGACGCGGTGTGCGCGACTTTGGCCCGAGTTGGCTTGGTAATAATTCGTAGGCTAATTCTGCCCACTCACACAGTAGGACTCGCGTATCTCTTGGGTCTATTATCTCTTCTATGCCGAATGCCTCTGCCGTTCTAAATGGCGAGCGATACTTCTCTAACATCTCCTCAAGTTCGCGTCGCCGTGCGTCAGGATCATCCGCCGCCTCGATGTCTCGCCGGTAGGCGGCCTGCACTCCACCCTCTATAGGCAATGAACCCCAGTCTGCGGACGGCCATGCGTAGCGCAGGTTAAGTCGATCGGCATTGCCATGGCCGGCACCGGCGACTCCGTAACAGCGCCGAATGATGACTGATACCCAGGGAACAGAGGCCTGATAACAAGCCATCAGGGCGCGACTACCGATTCGTACAGTGCCTTCTTCTTCAGCCGCCCGGCCAATCAGGAACCCAGGATTGTCGACCAGATTTAGAATAGGAATGTGGAAGGTATCAGCCATGTCCACGAATCTCATCATCTTTTCTGACGCTGCTGCGTTGACCGCGCCGCCATGGTAGTGCGTGTCATTAGCCATGATGGCTATCGAATAGCCGTTCAGGCGTGCGAGTCCAACCACTAGCGACTCACCGTAATTGGGATTTATCTCGAAGAATGATTCAATATCGACGACGGAATTAATTACCTCTCTTATTTGGTACATCTGGCGCCTGTCTCTAGGAATGACAGACAGCAGCGATTCGTCTCTGCGCTCGACTGGATCTGAATTTTCTATTCTAGGGGGAGCCTGCCAGACATTCTGCGGCAGATAGGAGAGGAATCTAGAGATTGTCTCGAATGCCTCTTGTTCTGTTTCAACTTCGTTGTCTACGGCGCCGCTGCCGTTTGCATGGATGTCTGAACCGCCCAATTCATTCTTCTCGATGGGTTTGCCGAATCCGCGTTCGACCACCGGCGGGCCGGCAACAAATAGCTGGCTAGTGCCTTTAATCATCAGGGAGAAATGAGAGATGGTGGTGCGCACTGCTCCGAGTCCGGCTACCGAGCCCATGCAGGCACAGACAACGGGGACGTGTCCCATCAGCTGCATCGTAGTTTCGAAACCGTGTAAGGCGGGGACATAGGAGTGACCAACCATCTCCAGTGTCTTTACCGAGCCGCCGCCGCCACTGCCGTCTATGAGTCTTATCAAGGGCAGGCGCATCTCGAGTGCATAGCGTTCGCCGTAGCCTGATTTGTCGCCAATCTTCGCATCGGCCGCGCCGCCGCGTACAGTGAAGTCATCTCCACCAATAACCACTCTTCTGCCGTTTACTTTTGCTGTGCCTAAAACGAAGTTTGAAGGAGTGAAATCTTCCAATTGGCCGTCATCGCCGTAACTCGCCTTTCCTGCTAACGCTCCGATTTCATGGAAGGAGTTTGCATCGGCAAGCGCATCGATACGTTCTCTTACGGTGAGTCGTCCATTGTCGTGTTGGCGCTGTATGCGCTCTTCTCCGCCCATGGCAGCCGCCAGTTTTTCACGGCGTCTTAATTCATCTACTTCGTTTTGCCAGCTCATGTTCTCTCCTTGTTGCTGCGCTAAGTTAGTGTAAAGCAACATCGGGTGCAAGCCGGAATGCCCTGATCTTGGGGGATGCTATTTGTAGTGATGTAAAAAATATTA
>JAESUV010000175.1 GCA_016762975.1 Gammaproteobacteria bacterium
GAGTTTTTTATTTCGGCCCCGCGCTCAGCTATCTGCTTTCAGTTTCAGCTCATAGAGAATTTTCAATGCTTCTTTCGCGGTTATGTCATCAACCTCCAATCGCTGTAGAAAGTCCACGGCGGGATGCGGCGCGGCTGCGAACATCTCACTCTGAAATGGCGAGTCGGCTGTAGCTGAAGGTGCTGAGGAGGGTGTCGGCGAATTTTGTGCGGTGCCGGCTGGGGTGGTAGTTAGCTGCTGTGGCTGCTCACTCTCCAATTGTTGCAGTTTTTCACGTGCTTTCTCGATAACCGCATGGGGTATGCCGGCAA
Organism: Gammaproteobacteria bacterium; assembly: GCA_016762975.1. Taxonomy (GTDB): domain Bacteria; phylum Pseudomonadota; class Gammaproteobacteria; order Pseudomonadales; family Pseudohongiellaceae; genus UBA9145. The sequence continues at coordinate 312 of JAESUV010000175.1, forward strand.
GCTGCGCTACCTGTAGGCCGTAACTCTGATTGGCAGGGCCCGCTTTGACGGCATGCAGGAATACAATGCCACTTTCATGTTCAATTGCATCCAGGTGCACGTTAACGATCGTCTCGAAGGTTTCAGGCAAAATGGTCAGTTCGAAATAGTGTGTGGCAAACAGCGTATAGGCCTTCACTTGTTCTGCGATATACACCGAAGCCGCCCAGGCTAGAGACAGTCCATCGAAGGTGCTCGTACCCCTACCTATCTCGTCCATAAGGACCAAGCTATTCTCTGTGGCGTTATGCAGAATAGTTGCCGTTTCGGTCATTTCCACCATGAAGGTAGAGCGACCGCCAGCGAGATCGTCGGATGAGCCGATGCGCGTAAAAATTCTATCGATAGGTCCCAGTTTTACTGAACTCGCTGGCACATGGCTGCCGCATAGGGCGAGTAGGACGATTAGGGCTGTCTGCCGCATATAGGTAGACTTGCCGCCCATATTCGGCCCGGTAATGATTAGCATCTTCTGGCTACGGTTTAGACAGAGATCATTGGCTACGAATGTATCGCTAGTGACTTTCTCTACGACTGGGTGTCTGCCGCCCTCTATAGATATGCCCGGCTCATCGCTCAACTCGGGTTCACAGTATTCAAGGTTTACCGCGCGCTCTGCGAAGCAATTGAGTACATCTAGCTCGGCTAGAGCCTCGGCGCTAATGATTAGTTCGGTGAGCTGTGTGGCGAGTTCTTCTATCAGGGCATCATAGAGGGCTTTCTCGCGGCTCAGAGATTTGCTGCGCGCGCTTAGTACCTTGTCTTCAAATTCCTTCAATTCGGGTGTAATGAAACGCTCGGCGTTCTTTAGGGTTTGGCGGCGAACATATTCCGCAGGTAGCTCGATGCCGGCCTGACTTTTGCTAATTTCGATGTAGTAGCCGTGCACACGGTTGTAACCGACCTTGAGTGTGCCCAGTCCAGTGCGTTCCTTCTCTCGCTGTTCGAGATCGACAAGGTATTGACCCGCGTTGCTACTCAGATTGCGTAGTTCATCGAGTGTCGTATCGTAACCTGTGGCGATCACACCTCCTTCGCGAATAACCACGGGTGGGTTTTCTTTTACGGCGCGAGTTAACAATTCGCTTTGCTGCGGATATTCGCCGATGCGCTTCGCTAGGTCTCCAACGTAGGACGGTGTCATCGCTCTCAGCTGCCGTTGTAGTTCAGGCAGTAGAGCGAGACCATCGCGCAACTTTGCGAGGTCGCGCGGTCGTGCCGAACGTAGCCCTAATCGGGCGATGATACGTTCCAGGTCACCGATGCCCTTCAGCACTTCCTGTACTGCCTCAAAACGGAAATCGCTCTTCAATGCGGCGACAGCCGCTTGCCGTCGTTGCAACTGTGATCGATCTCGAAGCGGTCTGTTGATCCAACGCGAGAGTAGGCGGCTGCCCATCGAGGTTGCCGTGCGGTCGATAACTGAAAGCAGCGTATTGTCTTTGCCTCCAGCTAGATTGGTATCTAGCTCGAGATTACGGCGACTGGCGGTATCTAAGATGACGCTGTCTTCCTGGCGCTCTACCTGGATGCCTTGAATATGTGGCAGGTCTGATTTCTGTGTTTCTCGCGCGTATTGAATGAGGCAGCCTGCGGCCTGCAAAGCAGCGTTTAGATCCTGGCAATCGAAAGCGGCGAGGTCGCGTGTATTGAAATGCTCTGTAAGGATTCGGTTGGCATTTTCAAGCTCAAACTCCCATATCGGTCGTCGGCGTTTCGCCGGATGATTGAGCGCCGCATCAACCTCTGTTAATTCTTCTTGCAGGAGTATCTCGGCCGGTTGAATGCGGCTTATTTCCGAGGTTAGGGCATCGAGGCCTTGCAACTCGCTGAGCACAAACCTGCCGCTGCTTATATTCATGTAGGCGATGCCGTAGGTTTTTTGCTTACTGGAACTGCCTGCCACCGCGCTGATAGCCAGTAGGCAATTGTCGCGGTGCTCGTCGAGCAGGGCTTCATCGCTAACGGTGCCCGGTGTGATGATTCTTACCACCTGCCTCTCAACAGGGCCCTTGCTGGTGGCAGGGTCTCCGATCTGCTCGCAGATCGCGACGGAAATTCCTGCGGTAACTAGTTTCGCTAGATAGCGGTCCGCCGCATGATAGGGTATGCCGCACATGGGAATAGGCTCGCCCGCAGCCTTGCCGCGTGCGGTGAGTGTGATGCCTAGGATGTCGGCTGCGCTCTTCGCGTCTTCGAAGAACAGCTCATAGAAATCGCCCATGCGATAGAACAGCAGGCTGTCTTGGTGCTGGGCTTTGATGCGCAAAAATTGCTGCATCATGGGAGTATGTGTCTGTGTTTCGGTCAAATGGCTAACTACTGAATAGGTGGAATAGAGTGAGGGTTTTTCTTATTTTGTGTTGCTGTGGCTGAGAATTCTACACGGTTTAGCGAGGTGGTGGCACAGCTAAATTTCTTTCTTTGTAAGGTAAAAATCGTGTTCAACGAGGGCGCGCAGAAGTTCGGCTATGACTGTTTAATCGCGGTTCACTTCAGCCAATGAAGTCGCTAATATGAGTGCATGTCAGAGTCACTTACTAGCCCCATTTCCTTACTTGTCCGCCAACTCGCCGACAAACTCCTCGCGAAAAAATTGATTATCTCGACCGCCGAATCCTGTACCGGCGGCTGGATTTCCCAGTCGCTTACAGCTCTCGCTGGCAGTTCCGTTTGGTTTGATAGCGGCTTCGTCACCTATTCTAATGAGGCGAAGCAGCGGCTGTTAAACGTTCCGCCAGCCTTGTTCAGCATCGACGGCCCGGGCGCCGTGAGCGAGGCAGTCGTGCTCGCGATGACGGCGGGAGCTATTCATGGCAGCAGAGCGAATCTGGCGGTTGCCGTCAGCGGCATAGCCGGGCCGGATGGGGGAACCGAAGAAAAACCAGTAGGCACAGTTTGGATCGCCTGGCAGTGGGAAGATAAGAGCCTGGCTCGCTGCTTTTATTTTAGCGGCGACAGAGAGTCGGTTAGGCACGCAGCGGTTCTTGCTGCACTGGAAGGCTGCCTTCTGCTAGTTGATTAATAAAAAGTTAAAGGTATTTCCTTTTTTGCCAATATACTGGTTGTATATACAGTATTAATTTGTTTAAATTTGTACTGTTCGCATATACAGTAGTTCGGCAAAAGGCCGAAGGCTAAAGAAACGGGCACTGGCTCAAATTTATAGAATTAGGTTAAGACGATGCATAGCTCAATTAACGGTTTAATTAATAGCTCAATTAGAAGCACAGCCAGCAGACCCGCAAGGAACTTAGTCGGTAATACTCCTGCTAATTTGGAGTCGAGTGCAACTGTAGATGCAACTGTAAATGTAAATGTAAATGCAAATGCAATTACAGGACTCTACGATTTATGGCTGAACTCGATGTTACCTGTTGTGGGTCCATCGATGGTCACAGGAGTGACATCGAGTTCGAGCCACCAGATAAACAGCGAACGYCTMGCAGAAAAGTTGATGATGCTGAGYMTCAATGAGTCTGTGAGGGTAATCGTTAAAACGCAGACTTAGAAAGGTTGCAGGAAGATTACAGAAAATTTAGTAAGTAGCCGGGGACAGGCTACTATTTATTAGGGCTCAGGAAACTGAGTGTAAGGGGAAACCCGACAACTGCTTTACTCACGGAACCAGGCTTCAGTTGTGAAATTAAACACAAGGAAATGTAAGATGATTGAAGATAAAGATAAAGATAAGGCGCTCTCCGCGGCACTGACGCAAATCGAGCGACAATTTGGTAAGGGTTCTATGATGCGACTCGGAGATACCGATCGCGAACCGATACCCGCTATATCTACTGGCTCACTGGGGCTAGACATCGCCTTAGGTATAGGTGGTCTTCCGCGAGGCCGTGTCGTCGAGATATACGGGCCAGAGTCTTCCGGCAAAACCACATTAACCCTGCAGGTTATCGCTGAAGCGCAGAAGGCAGGCGGTACCTGTGCATTCATCGACGCAGAACACGCACTCGATCCTATCTATGCCGGTCACCTGGGTGTCGATGTCGACAACCTGCTCGTGAGCCAGCCAGATACCGGTGAGCAAGCATTGGAAATCTGCGACATGATCGTGCGCTCTGGAGCCGTAGATGTTGTGGTAATTGACTCTGTCGCCGCGTTGACGCCTAAGGCTGAGATCGAAGGTGACATGGGCGACACTCACATGGGGCTGCAGGCTCGACTGATGTCTCAGGCACTGCGAAAGATGACAGGCAATATCAAGAACTCGAATACCCTGGTTATCTTTATCAACCAGATTCGCATGAAGATCGGCGTCATGTTCGGTTCTCCCGAAACTACGACAGGTGGTAACGCACTTAAATTCTATGCCTCTGTGCGCTTGGATATTCGCCGGATCGGTTCGATCAAAGAGGGCGACGAAGTCGTCGGCAACGAGACGCGGGTGAAGGTTGTTAAGAACAAGGTTGCACCGCCGTTCAGGCAGGCAGAATTCCAGATTATGTACGGCAAGGGTATCTATCACCTCGGTGAGGTAGTCGACCTCGGCGTCAAGCAAGGCTTGGTTGAGAAATCAGGTGCCTGGTATGCCTACAAGGGCGAAAAGATTGGTCAAGGCAAGAAGAATGCGGCCCTGTATTTGAAAGAGAACCCCCATATTGCTGAAGAGGTCGAGTTGCAGATTCGTGCTCAGCTGTTAGGTGGCGGTACTGATGAGGCGGCTAACTCAGAAGAGACGCCAGCCAATGATGATGACGTRGTCGTTTTAGCTGRYGCGAAGAAGAGCAGCTAGAGCAGTAGRSCCTGATGCCTTCGTTATCWATGAGACCTTTCTCWTYTGGTAATGAAGGCACAATTTACAAATCGGACRAATTAAGTAAATTGGAAAARTCAGAAAACACGAGAAGCTGTAAAGTTMRYAAAGTGTCCGAGACAGCAYCTTGTAACGATGTCCCTGTTCTCCGGCGRGCCGCAATGGACTATCTGGCYCGTCGGGAACATTCTTTTTTTGAGCTCATGCAAAAAYTGAGCAAGAAATTYCCCGAGACCGATACAGAATTACTCATCGAARTTCTRGAAACACTCAAGTCTGAGAATTTGCAATCCGACGAGCGCTTCACYGAAKCCTATGTCAGGTACCGTAAGTCTCGAGGYTTTGCTTATTTGCACATCAARGGGGACTTAAGCTCYCGCCGTGTGWGTGACAGMTTGATCACCAAGCACCTGCTAGTTRATGACAAAGATTGGCAGSTGACGGCAGACCAGCTAGTRGTAAAGAAGCTCCGTTATCAAGAATCCCCCTGTTATGGCTCGAAACTCCATAGAAAGCTAATAAGGTTTCTGGGCTCSAGAGGATTCGCCTCAACAGAGATCCGCATAGCGCTTGAAAAGCACCTTGTGTGAACTGCATTGTGAAGGGCCTCGGTAGATACTGATTAATTACCACGGAATAGATTATAATTCCGCTTCAATCATCCAAACGAAGCTAACTGATGCGGTCGCTATTCTCAGCAAGAAGCCCCAAGCTAGCCATAGCCCTGTGTGTGATCGTTGTTTCGTTGCCGGGTACGTGCTCGTACGCGAATGTTTTTTCGCAGCTCGGCATCAATGCAGGTCATGAAAGCAATGTGCCGCGCGGTCAGGACGGGCCTCACAAGGAAGAATCAAGTTTCCTGACGCTCGACTACTCCATCGGTAAGCTCTATGAGCTGGGCCTCAAAAATACGCTTGTCCTCAGTGGCGGGCTAAATGCCACCCGATTCAACGAGCTGAGAGGATTTGATAAGCTCGGCGTAAGTGTTGCCGCTAACTATAATTACAAGTGGGCACTTGGTGCGTATGCCCCCGTGGTGTCTCTCAGTACGTCGTATGCTCTGGAAGAATACGATGGCAAAGCAAGAGACAATGAATTGCTGACCTTGGATGTTAGCTACCTCAAGCGACTGTCACCAGCCTGGTTCTTAACGCTAGGAGCCGACTTCCAGAAAAGTAGTGCCGATTCGCTGCCTCACGACCCAGTCATCGAGATGTTCGGTTACGAGCCAGACAGGAATCTGCCGTACGAGTTGTACGAATACGATTCTACCAGTGTGTATACAGACATTGAATACGCCTTCGAAAATGGCATGTTGCTGAATTTCGGATTCCGAAGAGTGAATGGCTTTACAGTTTCTAGCACCACCCAACCAACGTTGGCACTCTATAAAGTAGCTGATGCGCTCTATTCAGATCCGGCATTCAAAAAAGGTTGGGTTGCCTATCAGCTGGAGGCAGATACTAATGAATGGACACTAGGCTTGAGTGTTCCGAGCGGCCAAGATTCTTCGATAAACTTTGGCTATAGCTTTTACGATATTTCGGCGGTGAGCGGCAATAGCTATGTGAATAGAATATTTTCTGTTAGCTATGTGCATAACTTCTAATGACCACTATTAACATGACCTTAGCTAACGACAAACCACTCGCATTTCATGTAAAACTACAGAAATTAGTCCTGCTAGCGATTGCCTCCGCCGCTCTGTGTGCTCAGCTTGTTTCTGCGCAGGAAGTAGTTCTTCGCCTTGTTGATTCAGACGGGGAGGCGGTGTCAGGCGCTGTAATGGAATTGCTTTCAGAGTCGGCAGTTGCTTCGGCATCGACTGGTATGCTCGAGGCACAGATCGATCAACTGGACAAAGAGTTTGTGCCCACAGTAACCACAATCGTGGCCGGTGGTAGCGCAAGTTTTCCTAACAGTGATGATATCCTTCATCATGTTTATTCTTTCTCTCAAGCAAAAACATTCGACACACCCCTCTATGGTAGTGATGCTAATAGCCAGTATCGAGAGATGTTCGACGTGCCAGGTGTTGTTGAGATTGGCTGCAATATCCACGACTGGATGCTTGCCTATATCTATGTGGGCGAGTCCGACTTGATGGCGATAAGTAATGATGTGGGAGTTGCAAGCCTAGCGAATATTCCACCGGGTCAGTATCGATTGAGAGTTTGGCATTCCAGATTAGATGCCCCGAACAATAGTGTAGAAATCGACATTGTCATTGAAGCTGGTCGCACAGAAGAGCTAGATTTGACTCTTGAGCTTGCCCGAGACCGCAGAGTGCGTCGCGCGCCCTCTGCCAATCGGAAACGCTATCGATAAGGGTAGCGCATTAGTTCGTGCAATCGAATTCAGGCGTTTCATGACTGTTTTATGCGTATTAAATAGTTAACGCACCTCCTAAGAGGAAAACTAGACAGATGAGTTTGGCCGGCTCCTTATTTTCTTTTCGTAGTTTTCGCTCTCGCCTGATCGTTTTCCTGCTTGGTTTGCTTATTCCTGTGCTTGGCGGAATCTTCTACTACGTCAATACTAACAACACCGAATACACCGAAGAAACCATTAACAGCTATCTGGAGTTAGGCGCTGATGTATTCGACTACACCAGAGAGCAACAAGCTCTGACACTTCAGGCTATTACCAGCAGTCTTACTTGGGATTTTGGATTCCGCACCGCTTTTGCGGCAAATGATCCCGCTACATTATTCGATGCGGCACTCAATGTGATGGATCGATCATTTAACAGTGCCGACATGTTGTTGATAGTCGACCTCAACGGTCGAGTCATCATTGATACTGAAACACAGGGCATGGATAAGCTAACGGGACCTTGGCTGCAATTGTTGAATGCGGCAGATGCGCACGAAGAGGGTCATGCAGAGATGATCATCGCTATCGATGGCCAACCCTTTCAGGTGATCGCGTTGCCTCTCTATCTTCCGCGACAGGTAGCTTGGATAGTAGGTGGCTTCGCCTTGGATCAGGAGTTTGTGAATCGAGTAAAGGAGACAACGTTGTCTGAGGTGAGCATCGTTAATTTGGTGGAAGTGATTGGTTCCGAGAATTTAGATCTTCAGGTCATTGTTTCGACTCTGACGAGCGCCGATCAATCTGCACTTGTAGAGCAAATGCAGTTCAATGATGCCCAGTTTACTGAACTGCAGCGAGTTAATGCGGTGTCACAGGACTATACGTCATTGCTGCGTCGGCTCTATGGAGTTGAGGGAGGCCCGCTTCAGGTGTTCGCGGTAATCCAACGCTCGTACGAAGAGAATAGCGAGAATGTCGTTCAGTTCAGATCTCTACTCATTCAGTTCTACCTGCTGGTACTCGTTGTTAGTCTGCTAGCGGTGCTTTTTTTGGCCCGTTCGGTAACTACGCCCCTATCCAAGCTCGTTGGCGTGGTAAAACAAATAGAGAAAGGGGACTACGATAGATCGGTAGTAGTTGAATCCCGGGATGAGATTGGCGAGCTCGCTGATTCAGTGAATTCGATGGCCCGAGGTCTTGCAGAGAAA
>JAESUV010000176.1 GCA_016762975.1 Gammaproteobacteria bacterium
GTACTCCTTTGCTCTCTGCTACTTGGTTATTTCCTGCCATATCCTTACCGTCTCTCTAATCCATTTACTCGATAGCCGTACACCTTTACTCTCTGCTACTTGGTTATTTCCTGCCATATCCTTACCGTCTCTCTCTACAACTTGGCTATTTCCCGCCCTCGTCTTTCCGCCTCTCTAATCCATTTACTCGATAGCCGTACACCTTTACTCTCTGCTACTTGGTTATTTCCTGCCCTCGTCTTTCCGTCTCTCTCCATCCCGCCTTTCTGATTTACGACGTTCCTCGGCAAGCCAATTGCTCGCTTTCTCAGCAGGCTTTCTGCGGTCTACGCGGCGGCGACCGTCACTGCTTCTTTTTTCTTCAGTCACAATCATTCCCTCGTTATTCGAATTAGTAGCTGTCGTGGCAATATTCGACGTATATCACAGCTGTAGATTACGTTAAAATCCCTTGTCGTTTCAATCACCCATTCAGGGCATACGTCACAAAAATACTTTGAGGTAATTCATGTCGTTATCAATGCACTCAGCATCCATCCCCTATTTCATCCGCGCACTAAACAATYTRTCGGCTATTCTTGAGAAAGGTGCYGCACACGCGCARGAAAATGAGATAGACCCCTCRATACTGGTAACAGATCGACTATTYCCCGATATGTTACCSCTATCACGCCAAGTGCAGATCGCYTGCGACGTAAGCAAGGGTGCGGCAGCTAGGATCTCTGGAATAGAGGCACCTAGCCATGAGGATACAGAATCAAGTTTTGAGGAACTGATAGCGCGAATCAGCAAGACTATTGAATTTTTAAATTCAGTGCCCTCTGACAAGGTAGATGGAACAGAAGAGAAAGAGATCAAGTTTAAGGCAGGCCCTTATGAGCTGGAGTTTACTGGAGCCKCTTACCTCTCGACRTGGGCATTACCAAACATCTAYTTTCACGTCACCACAACCTACAAYATATTGCGCCACAATGGTGTCGTATTAGGAAAGCTAGACTACATCGGCGCACCTTAATTATTTAGAAACTGTTGTGATTTAGGAACTRYWGTKATYTARAAACTRCMRTWAWYYRGMRRSWGYYMWRMWYCKGCSGRWKTWYRRCTYCKSCCRWTYWATSRCTTMSYSYMKYYAATCGCTTACTGTCGCACCGGTGAGTTTCGCGACTGCAGAAAGTGTGGTCTGTGCCGCGTTTAATCCAAGCCTAAAATCTTTATCGGTAAAGTTTGTCCAAACATCCAAGGGTGAATGCCAGGTGGGATTCCACCCGCCACCAGTATGTGACCCGCGCTCGTTCTCGCGCAGACTGATAGAGGGGACCTCATTCATGAAGGGCGTGGAATCCGTATTTGTCATGTGCGGCCCGACAGTTGCAGGATAGTCAGTATTGTAGGCATCCGCCGCCGCCTTAAAAACGAAGGCGAGACGCATCGAATCATCGGCTAAATCAGAGCCCGACTGAAACTCAATATTCACATCGGCTTCTGGGCGCTGATCCCAACTCACAGTGCCATCGGCGCGCGGCGCACCGTGATCCCAAAGCATCATGTCGTGCTGAATCATTCCTAGCCAAGTTGGTTCCGGATACTTACCTGAGCCTGCTGGCTCCTCGATACCCTGCAAATCTACGCGCTGCTCGACATAGGCTGATGATCCATTGAGACCGGTCTCTTCGTTGTTCCACAGAGCGAAGCGTATGGAGCGTTCGGTCTCTACTCCAGGTGCGCTCATGATTCGCGCGAGCTCCATAACCAGCGCCGTACCGGAACCGTCATCATTAACCGCTTCGTTTACACCGTGGCCATCCATGTGAGCACTAACGATATACATCTCATCAGGACGCGTGCTTCCAATTTTTGTACAGTACACTTCAGTCCGTGGGCCATCCACAGGCTCCTCAACATTCAGCAATCGAATTCTCTCATCCGGCTGGGCTGCTAGGTCACGATTCACGCCTGTAGGCGAACGATAACCATAGATGGAACTACCACCGGGGCCACTTCCATTACGGCCAACCAAGCCTCCAGTAGGAGTAGTCAGATCGGGAGTGTCCGTAGCCGCTCTGCGACGGGAGCCGCGTGGGCGCGTAGTAAATGTGTAATTGATTCTCTCGACATTGCTGCAGCCATAGGAAATGAGCTGCGCTTCGATCCAGTCGACAGCCGCGCGGTTACGGCTAGTGCCTTGGCGACGATCACCAAACTGGGTTAAACCCTTAAGGGTCGTTTTGTAAGTTTCTAAGTCCAGTCTTGAGACAAGTTCCGCTATTGGGTCGTCGGCGTCCTGCGCCATTGAAAACTGACTCACTCCGACTAAAGCAGTAGCAGCTATAGTCGCCATTAGAAATCGGTGTTTACTGCCCATGATCACTCCATTAGTTGCGTATGAGGCTGCGTCTGAGAAATAGATTAGCACAGATGAAATCTCCCCATAAACCGGATTTTTCGAAGTGAGCTGGGTAATCAAATTCCTAAACTGAAGGCCCGATACTATTGATTCACAGCTAACAATAGCCTCTAGCCATTCCGTTAAAGTCCTACAAACTTAAAGAGACAGGGTTCGTATTGCAGATTCGACTAAGCTATTTGATAGATACCGACGTTATTCATTGTACATTGGCCTTGAGGCCGGATATTGCTGCGAATAACCCTTTGCTAGGAAGGTAGGTACTTATCTGATGGAAACAAACAAGTCAGGCACGGTTCTGGTCGTTGAAGACGAACCAGACGTCCGCGATATTGCAGTACAGATGTTGCAGTTCACAGGGTTTAAAGTGATCGAAGCCATCGATGCGCAAAGCGGCCTCGAGCAATTCAAACGAAATTCAGATATCGACCTTGTATTTTCCGATGTCATCTTGCCCGGCGGCACAAGTGGTATAGAAATGGCGAAGGAAATTCTAGCGCAAAAACCCCACACACCAATTCTTCTCGCGACCGGTTACTCGGCCAAGGCAGAGGCGCTCGTGAATACAGCTGCGCGGTCAGACAACATTGGGGTGGTAACTAAGCCTTACGATATCAACAAAATCCCCACACTGATCTCAGCCATGATCAGTAACGCCGCAGAAGAATAAACACTTTAGGAGAATAGTTACAGTTCAACAATGGCCGCTGCTACCTAGTCGTCGGCCAATGCTTCGTCCGCGCGCATATTACAGGCCGTGACCTCAGTCAACTTCGCCATATACTTAAGCACCATCGCGCCACGAATATCGGTTCTTTCAAGCAGTGATGACGATTCGTCTATATAAAAAACGCGCGAAGTCGTTGTAATTAAATCCTCTCCCATTGGCATAGCACAGCGATGAACTCCAAAACCTGCAGGTATTCGGCGTGGAAGTCGGTCTCGGTACATGAATATTTCTTTGCTTTCTTGGAAGTAAGTGTAATCGACTATACCGTCACGATCGACGTCGCGTGCACACATTTCATACAGAACAAAATTGTCGCAATAAAGACTATTTAGAGGCCGGTCTGCCAGGTTCGCCCCAGAACAGCCTGCCAGCAGCAGACAAACAATGAGTAAGGAAATAACGCGATTGTTAGACGATCGAATAAACATAGAAACAAACTTTTTGACTCTGTAGCTAATTTGTAGAACTAGGCTCGGCCTGCATTGTACGCAGATTTTAGAAAAACTTAAATCTAAGCAACGCTTAACTAGTAGGGAAAGAGAACCGCGTTCCTTCGTGGTCATCTTGAGCAGGCCATTTCTGCGTCATTGTCTTCCTGCGAGTATAAAAACGAATCGAATCGGGGCCATAGATACTGAGGTCACCGAATAGCGAGCGCTTCCATCCACCGAAACTGTGGCTCGCAACAGGAACAGGCAGCGCAACATTCACACCGACCATGCCGACCTGGATATGATCAGAGAAGTAGCGTGCCGTGGCACCATCACGCGTAAAGATACAAGCACCATTTCCGTATTCGTGCCTGTTGATAATCGACATGGCCTCATCCAGGCTCTGAACTCTCATGACACACAATACCGGACCGAAAATTTCATCGGAATGGATGCTCATCGTCTCGCTCACTTTATCGAATAAACACCCGCCAATAAAATACCCATCCTCGCTTCCTTCAACCTGTAGACCACGGCCATCGACAACTAACTCAGCACCCTGATCCAAACCCTGCTCTATATAGGCATTGACTCGTTCGAGCGCATCCGCACTGATTAGCGGCCCCATATCATTCTCACTGTCTGTACCTGGGCCTACTTTCAATTTCCGCACTCGACTCGCAAGCTCAGCGACGGCCTTGTCTGCCGTCTCCTCACCCACACAAACAGCCACGGAAATCGCCATACAACGCTCACCACAAGAGCCATATGCTGCACCCATTAAGCCGTTTACCGCATTATCCAAATCAGCATCAGGCATGATAACGGCGTGATTCTTCGCGCCACCCAACGCCTGCACCCGCTTACCGGTCTTACTCGCTCGTTGATAGATTGATTCGGCTATCGGCGTGGAGCCAACAAAGCTCACCGCCTGAATTCGCGGATCATCCAATATCAATTCCACCACGTGTCGGTCTCCATTGATCACGTTGAAGACACCATCTGGCAATCCCGCCTCGGTAAATAGTTTCGCGAGAAGCAGTGCAGCACTGGGATCTCGCTCCGACGGTTTGAGAATAAACGTATTGCCACAGGCAATCGCCATGGGAAACATCCACATCGGAACCATGGCAGGAAAATTAAAAGGAGTAATACCTGCCACGATGCCTAGCGCCTGAAATTCTGACCAGCTATCTATATCCGGTCCCGCATTCTTGGAATGTTCACCCTTGAGCAACTCTGAGATACCGCAGGCGTATTCAACGACCTCGATTCCACGAATAAGCTCGCCCCGAGCATCATCCAAGACCTTGCCGTGCTCGGCAGTGATCAGCTGACAGATCTCATCAATGTTAGCTTCTAGAAGCTGCTTAAAACGAAACAGTATTTGCGCGCGCTTTTGTGGTGGCGTGTTACGCCAGGCGGCGAAGGCAGTACTAGCTGCATTGATCGCCTCTTCCAACTGTGGCGAAGCAGCGCAGGCTAGCTTCTTAACCACCTTGCCCGTTGCCGGATTGTAGACATCGAGCGTCTCGACGCTGCCGTCTCTAACGCGCCCGTTAATGTAATGCCCGAGTGTCTCAACCGCTTTATTTGAACTCATGCAAGGACTCTCCTACTGCATTAATCAGATCATCGATCTGTTTCTCGTTAACGATGAACGGCGGTGCCAGTTGAATTGTGTCTCCACCCCAACGCACATAGAAACCTTTCTCTAAACATTTCAGCCCGACCTCGAATGGGCGACGCAGTGGCTCACCCGGATAATGTTCCAAAGAAATACCTGCGGATAATCCGTAGTTGCGAATGTCTGTCACGAAAGGACTGCCTTTCAACGAATGTACCGCTGCCTCAAACTTCAAAGACATGCTCTTCACGTTCTCTATCAGCTTGTCATTGACTAACACATCCAATGCGGCGATACCGGCGGCGCAGGCGACAGGATGTGCAGAGTAGGTATAGCCGTGGGGGAATTCAACCATGTAGTCCGGACCGCCGTTTTCCATGAAGGCGTCATAGATATCAGAGCCAACCACTACAGCGCCCAATGGAATAGTACCGTTGGTAATCTGCTTGGCAAGAGTCATGATGTCTGGTGTCACTCCGAACTCTTCTGCACCGGTCATCGACCCCATTCGGCCGAAGCCGGTAATAACCTCGTCAAAGATCAATAGCAGGTCGTGCTTGTCGCAGATTTCACGCAGTCGATTCAAGTAACCAACCGGCGGCGGCAGCACTCCAGCAGTGCCGGAGAGTGGCTCGACGATGACTGCTGCAATGTTAGAAGCATCGTGCAGTAGCACCAATTTCTCCAAGTCATCAGCAAGGTGCGCTCCCACCATTGGCATGCCTTTACTAAACTTATTTTCATCCAACAAGGTATCGCAGATATGATCCGCATCCACAGATTGACCGAACAACTTACGGTTAAATCCAATGCCACCTACACCTACGCCACCATAATTTACTCCGTGATAGCCCTTCACTCTGCCTATAAACTTAGACTTACCCGGCCGCCCCTTGCTACGCCAGTAGCCGCGCGCCATCTTCAATGCAGTATCTATCGTTTCCGACCCAGAGTCGGTAAAAAACACATAATCGAGTTTTGAAGGCGTCAGCTCTACTACTTTATTTGCCAATTCGAACGAAAGCTCATGACCATATTGAAAGCCCGGCGAGTAGTCCAAATTGGACATCTGGGCAGTTACAGCAGCGGTGATTTCTTCGCGGCCATGACCTAAGCCACAGGTCCACAAACCGGAGAGGCCATCGAATATTTCTCGGCCTGCCGCATCAAAGTAGTAAGCACCTTTGGCTGAGGCCATCATCCTTGGCTGATCTTTAAATTGTCGATTGCCAGTGAACGGCATCCAATGCGCTTCTAGCTGCTCTCTACTCAGAGTCACGGAAACCCTCCTTTGATCATCTAGTACAATTTGGATTAGTTGTTTACTACAGGCTGCACCTGCCCAGCCTCGATGCCGTCTACGCCGTGTCCAATGCTATCAAGATCAGCCTGATATTGAGCTGCCAGTTCATCGTCGGGCCAGAGAATAGTAACGACGTAGCCAACTATCAACGCGGAAAGAAACGATGGCGGCATTGTTTCTAGCGCGACAAAAATAGGCCCAATGGTTTCCATGTCTTGAATGACAAACTTACAGATCATTGTCATGGAGAAACCGGTAACCATAGAGGCAATCGCTGCCCTCTCCGTGAAACGAGTCCAGAACAATGACATAAGCATCATCGGGCAGAATGTAGCAGCGATCCCCGCCCAACCGAAAATAACGAACCAGAATATTGTTCTATCCGGTGATAGCACGGAGACTATGATGGCCAAGCCTAGGGAGAGAAGGGCAAATACTATTGTAATGAGACGACAGAGCCTAGCCGCTTGAGCATCGGTCAAGTTTGGATTGACCATCTTTGCATAGAGGTCGTGAGTAACAGACCCTGCCGCCATAACTAATAACGATGACACGGTAGACATAATCGCAGACAGAACCGCCGCTACATATAGCCCGACTATAAGCGGTGGAAAAGTGAATTCGACCAATTCTGAAAGGACATTCTGCGCCCCATTTCCTAATACCGTATCGGGCTCGACACCCTGTGTGGTGAAAATATAACGCCCTAACACACCGATACTGACGGCGGAGAAATCAACCAGAAACGTGAACAGCATAGCCACCCACTTGCCACGATTGATCTCATCTTCACTACGAATGGCGATGAGTCTAGCAAACACTTGCGGCGAGCCAAGAAAACCAAGGCCAATTAACATCATGCCTATCACCACGGCAACGTTCATCAACGTGAAGCCACCCACACCCCACATATTTACAAGCCCAGGCTCGATCGCATAGAGGCCATCATAAATAGAACCGCTGTTGGACAAAGAGAGGTAAGCCACTAAAGGCAACAACATGAGACATATGAGCATCATGGCTCCTTGGAACATGTCGGTCCAAGCTGCCGCTAAAAAACCTCCAGCGATGCAGTAGGTAGCAACCACTACAAAGCCAACGACGGCCCCGGTGTGATAGTCCCAATCGAGAAAGCTCTCGAAGGCGGAGCCGGTCGCGTCGATCTGCGCCGAGATATAAATTAATACGAAGATAGAAAGCGCAACCGAGGACACCAGTCGCAACACGTTCGTTTTGGACTTGAAACGACTACCCATGTAGTCGATCACAGTGATCGAATCGTATTTATCGGTGAGACGCTTGAAGCGATTCGCCATCAGGAACCAAGCGACACCTACGCCAAACAACTCCCCTACCACCACCCAGTAGGTACTGAAGCCTAGCATTGCGCCCATGCCAGTGAGGCCCAGCAATAGCCATGCGGACTCGCCTGTAGCTTGAGCTGAGAACGCGGCAACCCAAAAGCTGAGAGACTTACCGCCGACTACAAAGTCACGCATGCTTTTCACGCGCTTGGACGCGAGATACCCCAGAAATATCAATATTCCGAAGTAGATGACAATCATCGAGTATTTCTCGATCATAGAACTCCCTTTACCGAGCTTTGCTAAATTAGGTGGCTAGGTCGATGATACCTTTCAGCACCCAAGGTTACACCCACCGCGCAGAGAATGCGCCTAGTCACGGCCGCCAATCCTTTGCGCCGTTTCTGAGAGGGGACTATAGTAAGTAAATTCGAGTAAGCAACTCGTTGTATCGGTTTAGAACCGCGACTGAAAACAGGCTCATAGTCTTGAAATTTCTTCGATGTCAGCGCTAGTCCTTTCAGCCGTCTTGTTTGCGGCTCTGCTTCACGCTACCTGGAACGCCATGATCAAAGTCAGTGGCGACAGGCTCATCATCATGGGCGTGACCACGGCCACAACCTCGGTGCTGGCTCTACCGATTCTTTTCTACCTACCTTTGCCAGCACCTGAAAGCTGGCCTTTGCTGATTTTATCCGCCTGCGTACATACCTTTTATATGTTGGTACTTGTCAGGGCATATGATCTCGGAGACTTCGCTCAGGTTTATCCACTCTCACGCGGATCGGCGCCGC
>JAESUV010000177.1 GCA_016762975.1 Gammaproteobacteria bacterium
AGGACGGAAGGCTCGGCTATTTTTTGGAAAGTCACTGCCATTATTATGCTGGTGGGCGGTCTGGTTCCCTGGTTACTTAGCACGGCGGACACCATCGTTGGTGCATCCGGTTTGGTTTTTGGCTACTGGGCGTATTTATTATTTAATGGCATTTATACCCGCTCTGCAAAAGCTATTATGATTGCCATAGTGGTATTTATTGTTTATGGCACGCTTGCCTTTAGTCTGTTTCGTTTTTATCCTGGCGTTTCTTTTGCAGGTCATCTTGGCGGTGCTATTGGCGGTTTTATCGCAGCCTATTTGCTCAGGAAAAATACGCATAACAAAAAGGAAGAGATTAGAGAATAGCAGAGGGTACTGACAGCTTAGGAGTTAGCTTGTCAGTACCGTTTGGGATAGTGCAATGCCTGTCCTTGCTTCATTGCTGCGGGTCAATATACTAGCGCAGATGCTGCGCTCGCCGCGGCAAGAGAAGCCAATAAGGTCAGGCAATGAATAGTGGATTTGAGGTTCGTGAAGGTTCGTGAAAATAATTAAGTCTCAGTGGGGGGTTGCTGTTGCCGTCCTAATGGCATTCGGCGCAGTGTTGTTGGCCCTTCTGAGTTCTGCTCAACAAGGTGTTCAGAGCGAATTCGAAACGGCGAGTGTTGGTCAGTCGGCAATCCGCTCAAGCCTCAAAAATCGCGCTGTTTCTAGGTCGCCTACAGGTCGTTACCCTATTGTTAGTGCAGGACAAGCTGCAACGCGGGAGACTACCGCCGCTTTGCTTCAGTCTCTTGGAATAACATTGAATGCTAGTGCAGAGGAATCGCTGCAGCTTGAGATCGATATTCGATTTACAGATTTCCTCGCAGGCTTGAATGGGTCACCTCAGCGAATTGAGGCTATTCGTCAAGAATTCATTGCCGCCTATACGGATATACTCGCCTTCGGTATCGCTCTAGCTCAGCGCGATATCACGCCTGCCGAGGCAGAAGCTCGTACCGATCCTAACTATGTTGTAAACCAGATGGCAGGCCTGCTCACTTCAGAAGAGATGACTGAGTTGGAAACCCTCATGGAATCTGAAGCGCGTCAGCGCTTTCACTCCACCTACAGTCCACAGCTTGACGTGATAGGTGTCGAGTTAAGCGTGGATAACAGGGCGTCGCTGCTAGAGACGCTTTTTATGGAAACTTATTTGCTTGTAAATCGTGACGGTCTGGGCACAACCAGCGACTTGGTGTCGGGATTTCAACGTCAGCTGGAAGCAATTGAGAATACACGTGACAGCCTGCGAGTATCAATGACACCCGAGCAGTTCACAGAGGCAAATGCATTTCTTAGTGAGCAGGAACAAGGCCTGCTTGGTGCTCAGACAATTTTTTTTAAGAATTAGTTGTTGGCGATGCGAGAGCGTATTCAGTACTCAGCTTGTAGATTGTGAAGAGCTTAAAGAGGTAGCCTTGTAAGGCGGTAATACGGTGAACTTTAATCTCACGGAGAGTCCTTGAGTGGCAAGGTTGTTCCATTCCACCGAGGCGCYTATTTCTTCGGCGCGTTGTTTGATGTTGTTCAAGCCATTGCCATCGACATTCTGYGAGYTCATACCGCGGCCGTTATCCTGAAYCTCGAAAWAGTACTCCTGCCCTGTTCGTTGCAAGCTTACTCGCACTTCATTGGCATTCGCATGCCGRATTATATTGCTKACTATCTCTCGAAATATYTGATTCAGATTGAAYACTGTTTCCGATGGCAGGATCGTATTGGAGATATCTGMAACTTGTGTCCAMAGCAATTGATGRCCAGACCCTTCTAGTCGAAGACGTGTTTCTTCYGCGAGCTGTTCTAGRAAYTKYTTGAACGATTGCTCYGGATTATTYGCTCGTGAAACCGCATTTCTCAAACTYTCTAGAGCYGTGCGCGCAAGCTCACCAAGTTTGTTRTCTCGGCCGGCGTGTACTATCGAAAGTAATTTTGATCCGACGTCGTCATGTARATCTCGGTAGATTGAAATTCGCTCTTTCTCGGCAGCCTGAATTAATTCTAGTTCGCGTTTTTCGGCGTAAGAATTTTCGATAATAATGCGGCTTCTCTCTACCTTTGCCTCTAGGTCTCGATTTAGGTTTTCTGCGAGATGCAGTGCAGAGGTAAATCGGTTTAACAGAAGCGCGGTAAAGACGGCGAGTAAAATAGGGAAACCGAATTGGCTGTAGTAGATCGCACCTTCCCATTCCCTTCCCTCGGTGAATAGAATCATTGTTAGATCGTGTGCAAAGAGACCCAGCTGAACCAGCACGGCAGCGCTGATTGCTATGGACAGCAGACTTTGGAGATGAATAGCCTGGGAGACGATGCGCGTTATCATGTAGATGAGAAATAAGTTGCCAACTGCATGCATAGCATAAGCCCCTAGCCACCAATATTCGATTGGACCCAATATATTCCAAGAGATCGCGAGCACAAACCAGACTTTTATGGCAGTGGAAACTTTAGAGCTGTGAATGTTGCTTACGGCAACTAAAAAATGGAAAAGCATGATCACCCAGATATTTATGCACAGATGTACGAATGGTAGCCAATACTGATAATCGATCAGATTGTAGTAGACGATCATATGGGTGGTAAGCATGGTCCAACTCGCCGTCATGGCAGCGAAATACAAGTAGGTGAGGTCTTCTCTTCGTGCCGCCCATAGCACCAATGCGAGTAGGGTTACGATAATTCCAGTAACTTGTAGCCATTCGTTGATTCGCACCTGTCTGAATAGGCGCTCCTCATAGAGCGGTTGCAAAGAGGCCTTTTCATCGAACAAGAAGGAAGCGAAGGTGCCGCCGAAATAACTTGTTTGAAAACGCACATGAATTTCGTTGCCAGTTTCGCGCCAGTTAGAATTCTGAATATCAACAAGGAGAGGGTGATTCCAGGATACCGTCTGTCTATTGGGGCGATAGCTGTCGCCACCGATACTCTCGCGATTAAAAAACACTTCCAGAGACAAGTTGTGGCGATAGAAATAGAGGCTGTGCAGTAAAGGAGAGCTTGGTGTGTCGAGTGCGAAGCGCATCCAGACTGTGCGGTTGCTCTCCTGCCCGCTGGCGATGCGTTTTCCAATGGGTAGCTGCAAATTTTTCCAGTCTGCATTTGCGTCAGGTGGAAACGTTGAGGGGCTTATCAAGAATTCCACTTCGTCTATGACCAAGGGCTGTGGCGAGTCACTCTGCGCATGCAAGCGTGCACTTCCTAGACTTGCAGCTAAAAGGAATAAGAAGAGAAACTTCATCGATTTCGCAACCAGTTCTTTCATGAGATTGCTTAACTGTGTCATTGGCGCCTTAGGCAGTAAAGACGAATGATAGTACAGATTGCGTGTCAAAACGCCCCCGAAATGGGGGTATACAATTTATGTTTGAGCCATTACTGTGCTTCTGTACCTGCAAGTCCGCTTATCCCGTTAATAATTCAGTAAGTTAGTATCATGTTTGAACAAGGCAATGCCCTGATCGTTGAAGACAATCCAGAAACGCAGGAGTGGTTACAGTCCTGTGTCGCCAGCGCTTTCAATGAAATGACCGCGACAACCGCGGACACTCTACGCCAGGCAAAGCAACTAATCGAATCTACGCAGTATGCTCTCGCTCTTATCGATCTAGGCCTTCCCGATGGCAGTGGATTGGATCTGATTAAGGTCCTTAAGGCGATGCAGCCCGATTGCCACATCGTGGTAGCCACCATCTATGATGACGATAAAAATCTTTTCACTGCGCTGCGCTGCGGTGCACAGGGCTATATCTTAAAGGATCAGGATAGGGAGAAGATTGTCGGCTACCTGCAAGGCATTAAGCAGAACGAGCCAGCTCTATCTGCTGCTTCGTCGCAGCGACTTATCGATCATTTTAATAACAAGGGTTCTGAATTGGTAGATTCGCGGCTTACTCCCCGCGAGACCGAGGTAACCTGTCTCATCGCTAAGGGTTACAGCGTGGAGGAGTCGGCCCGCATGTTGGGGCTCTCGCCTGATACGGTGAAAGGCTATGTGAAAAATATATATGCGAAGTTGGAAGTGAGTAATCGTTCGGAGATAACGTTAAAAGCCATCGCGCTTGGTCTA
Organism: Gammaproteobacteria bacterium; assembly: GCA_016762975.1. Classification (GTDB taxonomy): domain Bacteria; phylum Pseudomonadota; class Gammaproteobacteria; order Pseudomonadales; family Pseudohongiellaceae; genus UBA9145. The sequence goes on from JAESUV010000177.1 coordinate 4,091, forward strand.
GTGGACGCCTAGCTAGCAGGACCGCTCGCCAGCCGTTTTTTAACCACTACTACGCCTAACCCCGTTCGGGGGATACAAATGCTAGGTGGCACCCTTTAAGATATCGTGACGACTAAAAATGGTCGTCTCATTATTGAATTCGACAACCGCATGTTAGGAGCGAAGAATGTCCTTGATCAAAAATTTCAAAAGCTATGCAGTACTGCTACTCGTTTTCGTTCACCAGATTGCACTGGCGCAGACCGAGACGGCCGCTACCCTGCCAGCTTCATTTGTTGGTACTTATAATCTTACCTATAGCCTGTCAGCCGCTGGCGGCCCTTTCAGCAGTAATCAAGCAGTGACTCTCGTGGTGGGTTCGGACAATAGCCTCTGTGTAGACGGGAAGACGCTAACTTCTCCTGTACTGCGTAATGGCAATGCGCATGAGGCGATCTGGAAGGACGCCACGGCCAGTGTGGAATATGCCCTGTCTAGCTTGGTCAGTGGCTTTAACGAAGTGAATGTAGGCGGCCTAGGCGGTTCGCCGTTTTACGGTCAGCTGCGGGGTTCCAAATCCAGCGATGCGACCAGTTGCTCGTCCACTACTCCTGCTCCTTTGGTAACTGCTAGCATGATGGAAATCTTCGAGCTGGCAGAGTCCAAGCTGGCAGATTTCTTCCCGGCAGGTGCTGTAACACTATTTCTAGATAGCTATGTGTATAGATTCTATGAAGCCACAGGCGTCTATCTAGCCTTCGCCGATGGAAACGTTTTCTTGTTAGGCGGTGGCTTTGGTGAGGCAGTTGTAAGCGCCGGCTCTATCAGTAGCGTACTGACGGCACTGGAAGTCTATGAGGTTGGCGGTGGAAGTACTGCTAGCACGGATCTCTGGAATCTGAGTATATCCGGCACTTTAACCACATTCGGCAATACTATTAATTTCTCCGGAATTAGCCTGGCTAATATTCCCGCTCCAGATCTTGATAACACGAGTGAAATTAACGAAGAAATCAACTCCACGCTAGCAGGCGTGGCGACGGGCATCAGCTCTATAGCCATCACCGTGGTGAATAACAGCAGCACGCAGCGCACCTTTGATGTGGCGTTCAGCGCAACTGCCAATGGCATAGCTATCAGCTACAGTCTGCGTTACGACTATACGAAGTAGCTTGTTCTACTTCGGCTAATAAAAAAACCGCCCTCGGTGCTGAGGGCGGTTTTTTTATGCCGATTTCAACCGCAAATCCTCGCGCGGCGCCCGCGAATCTAAATGCGTCAAAAATAAAAGTTGACAATAAACCCCGATGTGTTAATTTTTTAGCATAGTGCTAATAAATTAACACAATCTATTGGCGTTTGATTGCATCTGCTATAGGGGGGATTCGGACATGAATAAGGCAAGTAAGTTGAGCCGGCGTGAACGGCAAATGATGGACATTATCTATCGTCTTGGCGAGGCTAGCGCCAAGGAGGTTATGGAGAATCTCGAAGATGCTCCTAGCTATTCCTCTGTACGAACACTGCTCAGGAAGCTGGTAGAGAAGGGGCATGTTGATCACCGTGAGAGCGGATTGAAATATGTCTACTATCCGCTGGTGGAAAGAAAAGTCGCCTCAAAGTTTGCCCTGTCCAATCTAGTGAGAACATTCTTCAGTGGTTCTCCACTTCAAGCGGTGAATTCCTTGCTGGATATGGACAGCAACGAAATTTCCGATGAAGAGCTGGAACACTTACAGACACTGATTCTCGAAAAGAAGAAGGAAAAGAAGAAGGAAAACAAGAAGCGGAAAAAAATAACGGCGAAGACAAAGAGAGGTAACTAATCATGGAGAAAATAGTATTACTCGATTCTCTAATCGCTGTTTTGGGTTCTCAGTCGTCCTTACATTTTGGGGTGGACTTACTGCTAAAGTCCTCAATAGTTATTGGGCTGACCTATGTGGTCGCTACAATTTTTCGTCACAGACTATCCAATAGTAGCTCGCACTTGCTATGGATAAATAGCATGTTGTGTGTCGCCTTTCTGCCGCTGGCCATGCTTGTTCTATCCTTATTCCCCGCGGTCTTTTTAGACTCAGGACCGATAACAGTGATAAGCATTCAGGCAAGTTCTACGGGCGCTGTAGGGCTAGCAGACCGAGGTTGGGGTTCTCTGTTGGGGATTGGCTACACGCTAGTAGCTTCATTGCTACTGTTGAGGTTGCTGTTTTCGGGGGTCGCTCTCAATCGAATCAATGCCCAGGCGGTTTTTTGTACCGAAAAATCAATCTTGCTAGCGCTTCGACGAAGTTGCGAATTTCTCGAAATATCTCGAACTGTTCAAGTTAAATTCAGTGAGGATATCGCATCTCCGATGTCTTTCGGTCTATTCAAACCAGTGGTGATTTTGCCCGCTGTCGCGAATGACTGGGCGGAAACGACGCTTGCTGATGTCATGGTGCATGAGCTCAGTCATATCAAACGTCTGGATTGGCCGACGATGCTTTTCTGCCATGTATTGACTAGTTTGCTATGGATAAATCCATTGCTTTGGTTTGCATCGAGCCGAGTCGATGAAGATGCTGAGAAAGCTTGTGATGCGGCTGTGCTTCGCTGCGGCCAAGACGGTGTTAGATACGCAGAAGACTTGCTGCGTTTAGCTAGAGAGAGTTTGGAGAATAAGCAGGCCCCACTTTTGGCCCAATTAATGTTTGATGAGAGTAATTTGACTATGAGAATTCGAAATATATTGAGTGGGAAGTTGATTGGAAAAACCAGCAAGGTATTTGTTGTCGGATTAACATTTAGTACTTTTCTGGTTGTGAGTGCTTGTAGTGGCGTTAATCTATTCGGTTCGAGCCTGCAGGACCAAGATATTTTGCCAACAGTGGCTGAGCCGCCACAATACCCTACTAGGGCTGCTAACGAGGGCATCGAGGGCTGGACATTGCTGAGTTTTACAGTGACAGCTGATGGTTTGGTAGAGGAAAATTCAGTCGAGGTTCTCGATGCAGAACCTGTAGAAATATTTGATCGGGCTTCTATCAGGGCTGCCCAAAAGTTTGAGTTTCAACCGCGAATCCGTAACGGCAGGGCTGTTGACATACCAGGGGTCAAGTACGTGTTTAAGTATGAGTTGGAACCTGGCGGCAATCGTGACACCGAACAGAGGCCTCCTCCGTCTGTGCGAAGTAGACAATAGACGCTTAGTCGGCGTCACCAACGTATTTGAAGCGTTCGAAGGTCTTGCCATCGCGCTCGATAGTTTCGAAGAACATATCCATGGGTCTTACCCATAGGCCGTGCTCGCCGTATAGGGCGCGGTAGACAATCATTGGCTCCTGAGTTTCGCTATGATGGGCGAGTTCAAGCACTTCATACTCGTTGCCCTTGAAGTGGCGGTATTTGCCTTTCTTGAAGTCGGCTCTCCTTAGGAGAGTGTCGCTAGTGTTACTCATTGATCTGTGGCCGCTGGTGAGGGAGGAGGGCGTTGTCCGTCAGGGCCGCGAAGGCCGCGGAATCTTGAGCCACCGTCTCTGCCCCGGAAACCGTCGCGGCCATCTCTTGGCCCGCGACGCTGTACGAATTCCAGAGCTGCCTGTCTTTCTTCTTCGGAAAGTAGCCCGAGGATATCGCTAGTCTGCGTGTGAGACAGTGTCTGATAGCGAATACTGGCTTCACGCAAGCTGGCAAACGCGATGTTTAGCGCATTGGCATCGAAAGGCTGTGCCGACATGAGATCATTAACTTGCCGCTGAGCGTTCATCATCTCGCGGCGTATCGGGTTTATCTCCGCGGAGTTTTCTCGCAGTTGCGGCTCCAATTCACTTCTACGTGATTCTTCAAGATCGCGTACGACCCATCCTACATTTGGGGGCAGTGGCCTACCAGAATGCATGCTTTGGAAGTTCGCGACGCGATAAGCAATGCCGCCAACGAAAAATAAATTAATCGATATCGATAACAACAAGCCTAGCAGCAAGAATTTATTTTTAGTCATGACTAGAAATTGGTCTCTGTGTAGTCAGTTAAAGATAACATCGTAAGTTCATCGCCCCAGTATTGGAAGCCGTCGTCCTCGATGCCAATACCAAAACTAAAGTAATTGCCCAGCACGATGCCGAATACCAGAGGAATACACGCGGCTACGGCCGGATGCCAAATTTGCTTGCCAAAGCTTTCGTTTGGTATCAGCCAGCGCATAACTTCTTCAAAGAAGTTCCGATTGCGTTCCGGTAGTGACTGATTCAGTACGCGGGCTTCCAGGCCGGGAAAGCGTGGCACTGGTAACTGTCCCATAATCGAATCAACTTGCCATTGCTGATTGAGCAGCGTTCTCGCTTCAATATTATTGGCGACGAAGGACTCGCACTCGGAGCGTAGGCTCTTCGGCCAGCGAGCAGACTCAGAGCCATAGAGATCAATGATTCTTGTAAAGTCTTCTAGAGTCATCATGCTTCCTGCTTCGTTTAATTATTGTCGGTCTCAGCTAGCATTTAGTCATTAGCTGGTGGTTGTTAATTTTTCACGTAAGCTG
>JAESUV010000080.1 GCA_016762975.1 Gammaproteobacteria bacterium
ATGTCGAAAAATACGGCCCCATCAATATGACGATTGTTATAGTCGGTGCGGGCTGGGCTCTTGCCCGGCATACGCCAAGATCCATCTATGATTTTTAGCGTAGCCCGGCCCGCTGGATCGGCCTGCTTTAAATGCTTAGCGAGCCAATGCGTTTCAACGAGGGGGCCAAAGTCCGCTGCGTGAGGCTCTATATTCCAATGCGCACTGCCGATTGCCTGMCARATRCCATTAAAATCTGGCTTTCCGTCAGCCGTTCTYGGYACAAAATCACCCTCTGCAGCTACGCTGATAACACTCAGCACTACTAAAAATGGCAGCGCTAGCAATGCATGAAATCGCGGCGTTAGAGAATTTTTTATCGAATGGTCTGTCATTGCTAGCCCCCAAATTCTTATTTGCAACTACCATATCACTTTCAGAAGAGCAGCCAACTCCTAAATGGCCAGCAAAAAGATGATGTCAGTGGATTCGCATTGACAGCGGCGCCACCCTCAGCTAAATATTCAGCATCAGAAAGACTTCGCTCACCAAGCAGTCCTAGAAGAAGCAGGTACAAGTCTTCGTGCTGCAAGGGAGCGTTTCATCGATCCGCTTCTTGCCTAAGAATGAACGCTACAAATTAAGTAAAGTCTCACGAATAAGGGTGATATAAACTGGAAACACTAGCCAGACTTGAAGAAACCGCGTTCAGCATACTGATGCGGGAATCTGGGGTCGCGTTCTTCAGCTCCTTGACTCTGCATTCTCTCGCCATGGCCTTTGTCGTGGGAATAAATTTTACTGTCGCACTGCGACTCATTGGCTTCGTGCCTCGCTTAGAGATATCAGCTCTAAGCCGTTTTTACGTAATACACTGGTACGCTGCCGCTGCGATCTTCATCTCCGGAGCCGCCTTGCTGCTAGCGTATCCGGCCAAGGCGCTTACCAATCCACTATTTTATGTAAAACTTTGCGCCGTAGTTATTGGCCTGCTGATAAGCAAGCGCATTCAAAATACCTTTTCAAATAAACCTGAGGTCTTGATCGACAGTGTCTCCATCAAACTTGCTTATCTCTCTATTGCACTATGGCTGATTACGTTAACCGCTGGACGATTTCTCGCCTACACTTACAACACTCTTCTCGCCTCGCGATTTTATTGAACGGCCATGATTGATTTTCTACTTAGTTTTTCACAGGCAACCGGCATCTATGCCTTCATGAATTCGCCCTGGGGTTGGCCTGTCGTCGAGTCCGTCCATTTCTTCGGCCTCTGCCTGCTAATCGGAACCGTCGGCTTGTTCGATCTACGGATGCTGGGTTTTGCGAGTGAAATTTCACTTTCCGAGCTACACCGATTGGTACCCATCGGTGTAGGCGGCTATTTATTAAATGTAGTTACTGGCACCATGTTTCTAAGCACTGCTCCAGATCAATATCTCTACAATCCTGCGGTGCAAAGCAAATTATTCTTCATGCTAATCGCCGGCATTAACATGATGTTTTTCTACGCAACCACGGCCGTAAATATTAAGTCTGAAACCTATACTTCACAGGCAATTGTACGCGCCAAATTCATGGCCGGTATTTCGCTTGTCTGTTGGTGTGCTGTAATAGTTTGCGGCCGGCTAATAACTTACTATCGCCCTCCCTATCATTGGTGCCTGTGGTGTTAGCAGGACAGTTAAATTCGTGTTCCAATTGAATTTAGGACTGATCTGAATTAGTCTTCCTGCGCTTGTTGAAACGCTGACTATTTAATCGCGCAACAGGTCTGTAGGACCGCCCTCACCGTAGCTTGCACATTAACTTCAGAATGGCCCAAAATGAAACTTCGATCAGAGCATTCCATCGGGATATTTCACATCCGCATCAACTGGCTATTCGCCGCCGCTGTGTTTATGACCGCCACAGCCTTTGCCCGACTCGGTTTATGGCAGCTAGATCGAGCCGCGGAAAAGGTCGAAGCCCAGAACGCCCTCGTCATTGAATCCAGCCTGAATGCCGCTCCTATCGAGAGCATACCTAACGGGCATTTGCACCGCGCCAACCCAGAATTGCAGAACCGACATGTCTCATTAAGGGGCGAATTTGTGAACGACCGCACCATCCTCTTATTGGCAGAATTTTTTCAGGGAATGATTGGCTACGGCGTTGTAACGCCGTTTCGGCTAGAAAGCAATAATCAACTCATACTGGTCAGTAGAGGCTGGACTACAGGTATTCTGCCGCCGAATACTCCGCCGCGTCTACGCCCCGTATCCGGGCAAGTAGAGATTATGGGCCAGATCTTCGTACCCCCCGAAAATGCGAGGGTGCTGGCTAGCCAGATCGACGCTTCTGTCTGGCCATTACGGATGCGCAGCCTCGAAATCGACGTAATTGCCGATATTATCGATGAACCGTTGTTTCCKTTCGAGGTTCGGCTCACAGAGGARCARGATGGCGTGCTGGTACGTCACTGGCCTGCAGTAAATGTGAACGTTGGACAGAACTTATCCTATTCAATTCAATGGTTTAGCCTCGCYTTGTTAGTTRTTTTCGCAAGCTTACTCGCTAGCAGYAACCTCTGGAYRCTGCTRCGYGGCAGTAAGCGCTAAAGYGGCTCTTTCCYCKCWTCTCGYCCTARAATTGACTGATTCCTGAAAGTTTCGAAAAATTCACCAGTTATYAGTCTACTTAGCCTACTTAACAGGGTCGARTCACTGATTAGTSGGCYYTTCTGACRCCTAGAARAATTCAACTACTAGYCGAATAATGCTATTGTTCGCTAGTTATTTTAGYAGCACCGAATTCAATTTTAATWATCAACAGATAGTCGATCRAACCAGCTATTGAGGAGTAGCATCATATGCGAATAATTTCCGCAAAATCACTGCTGAGCGGTATAGCAGTAGCAGCAGCAATGTCCATTCCGGGTGTATCGCTAGCACAATCTAGCGAAGTCACATTCCACAAGGATATTGAGCCAATTCTGCAGCGCAGCTGCCAGAACTGTCACCGAGACGGTGGCGCTGGCCCCATGCCTTTAGTGACTTACGACCAAGTCGCTCCATTCGCCGGTCTGATTGAATACAAGACAGCTCTTCGTGACCGCGCAGGCGCCATGCCTCCTTGGTACATGGAGAAGGACATCGGTATTCAGGAGTACAAAGATGATCCATCGCTCAGCAACGAAGAGCTCGCTCTAATTTCTACATGGGCGCGCAGCGGCACACCAAAAGGCAACGAAGCCGACGCTCCTGATGCCTTAGTATTTGATGACGGCATGAAGTGGAAGGCCGGCGAGCCGGACCTCATTGTAGTCATGAACGAAGTCACCAAGCTAGCAGGTACGCCTGACTGGTGGGGTGAGATCGATTACATTCCTACGGGCTTGAAAGAAGACCGCTACGTTAAATCTGTCGAAGTCGTGGAAGTTAACGATGTCGACAATCAAGCCGGAACTGGCCGAGATACTGTTGGCGGAGCGTACATCTTCCACCACATGATCTGGGGTACAGCCCAGCTTGACGAAAACGGCGAACGTGGCCCAGGAATTTCAATCCCATGGCCTGTCCATGAAGTTGGCAGAAACGCTGACATCTTCGACCAAGAAGCAGGCCGCCTTCTGAAGGCTGGATCATCCATCGTTTCCGACTCCGTGCATATGCACTCCAACGGTCGCGATACGACTGCGCATATGGAAGTAGGCTTTCGTTTCCATCCTGTAGGTTATGAGCCCAAGTATCAGAACGCTTTCATCGGCTTAGGTAACGGCGTAGACATCAGCATTACTGGTAACGCGAAAGACCAGGAACTTCATGCCTACACTGTACTCACCCAGCACACCAAGGTTGTTACTTTCGAGCCACACCTGCACGCCCCAGGCGAACGCATGTGTCTCGAAGCGATATGGGGCTACACGGTAGAGACTCTTTCTTGCGTTGGCTACGACCACAACTGGGTGCGCGGCTATCCTTACGCAGAGAACGCAGCACCACTTCTGCCTAAAGGCACCATCCTGCATATCGTTGGCTACATGAACAACACAGAGACTAACCCGAACGTTCCTGACCCACGCAACTGGCAAGGTTCGGGTAACCGCTCTGTAACGAACATGTTCATCGATTTGGGCATTCGCGTTACTTTAACTGATGATCAATTCTTCGAAGCTATGGAAGAAAGACGTCAGGCACTCAATTTGGGTCCGAACGATCACGTGATCGGCTGCCCTCTTTGCTTAGCACCTTTAGTTGCTCCTGTCGCAGAAGCTGAAAGCGAAGATGCAAACGACGTAGCTAGCAATTAACTGAGGTCATTGTAGAAACATGAGCAAGCTAAGCAGTGAAGCAATCAGTAGAGTTAACGCTCTGCTGATTGCTGTTTTTTTATTGAGCGCTTCAAGTGCAGTTGTCGCTGATACTTTTCAGTATGGGCAGCACATCGAACCGGCCTACGAAGGCTGGCGCCCCAATGCAGATGGCACGTTCAGTTTCATGTTTGGTTACATGAATGAAAATTGGACGGAGCAGCCGGATGTAGTAATCGGAGACAATAACTCCTTCTCTCCGGGGGAAGCTGACCGAGGCCAACCTACCCATTTCCTTCCACGTAGAAATCGCTTTACGTTTGAGGTCGTCGTTCCCTCCGATTGGGGTGAGCGCGAATTGATATGGACGCTCAACGTCAATGGAGTCGAGCGCAAAGCCTATGCGACTCTAAAAGCCGATTATCTCGTAGACAACATGGTCATCGCGTCTGAAACTGGTTCACTGGGTGCTGGCACTAGCAGCCCTGAATCCCGATCCAATATCGCACCTACCGTGACAATTCAGGGTGATGATATTCGCACGGCCCAGGTTGGTGAGGAGATGACCTTCGTTACTCAAGTAGTAGATGACGGACTTCCTGTGGCTCGCAGAGAGAGCACTATCGAGGAAGCCGCCCTAAAGCGTCGAATGATGCGACCTCCAACGCGCATCACAGTGGGCAAGGTAAATGGTCTGTTCTTATCTTGGAACAAGTACCGCGGCCCAGGCAATGTGACTTTTGAGCCGCCAATGCCGAAGCCTTGGGAAGACACGCGAACTTCAGCGAACTCACCTTGGGGGGCACTTTGGTTACCTCCTGAACCACCAGAGGATGGTCTTTATGAAGTCACTGTGACTTTTGACGAACCTGGAACGTATATACTCTGGGGTCGTGCAGATGATGGCGGCCTTTATCACGACGGCTACATCACAGTAAATGTTAGCGAATAGTTAACAGTTAATAAAAAGGGGCGACATTCGCCCCTTTTTATTGACTAAAATTTAGCAAGTTTTAAACAAAATAAAATCAGCAGCGATACTGGCAGCGTTTATTTGGGAAAATACGGCGAGCTGTCCTAATCATGAGTCTTAAACAGGGCACTTTCTAACAATTAACAACAAGAAATCATATTGGAGAAAGGCATGAATCATTTCTCGAGAAAAAAAATAAAATGGCTGACAGGGTTTTTCCTCTTTTCAGTTCTGGGCATGCAATCTGCTTCCGCACAACTCAGCTATCGCTCTGGTGCGGAAATCGAACCGGGCTATGAAGGCTGGCGCCCCAATGATGATGGAACATTTAGCCTACTTTTTGGATACATGAATGAGAACTGGGACGAGCAACCTGACATTCAAGTTGGCGACAGTAATTTTTTCACACCTGGGGTTATCGACCGAGGCCAACCAACTTACTTCCTGCCAAGGCGAAACAGATTTACCTTTGAAGTGGTCGTTCCCTCCGACTGGGGCGACAGGGAACTAGTCTGGACCATTACCCACAATGGCGAGACAAACAAAGCCTACGGCACTTTAACGACCGACTACCTAATAGACAACATGGTGATTGCATCGGAAACTGGATCTTTGGGCGCTGGAACCAGCAGTCCAGAGTCGCGCGCAAACATGGCTCCTGTAGTGAACGTGCAAGGCGAGACCGTCGATGGATCTCTTTTCAGAAACGCGAAAGTTGGTGAAGAAATTATACTCATCGCACAGGTCGTCGACGATGGCCTGCCAAAGCCACGCAGCAGCACCGCCACGCGAAACAATACAACTGTTCAAGAACGCATGATGCGGCCTCCACGTCGCACTACTGTTGGTAAAACCAACGGCTTGTTCCTCTCTTGGAATAAATTTAGGGGCCCCGGTGACGTGAGCTTCGAACCAGCTCAGGTCAAGCCGTGGGAAGATACTCGCACGTCTGCCAATTCACCTTGGGGAGCACTCTGGACCCCTCCTCCTATTCCAGATGATGGCATGTACGAGGTAAGGGTGACGTTTTCAGAACCTGGCGAGTATGTTCTTTGGGCACGGGGTGACGACGGAGGTCTTTATCACGATCAGTACGTCACTGTGAATGTAAGCCGCTAAGTTTTACGTACTAGGCTTAACGAGGTTCGGCGGAAGAGTCTAATGATTGTTCCGCTTGCCCATTTTCCAGCTTAATCGTAAAAGGCGGGTCGTAGTTCGGCTGATCCTGATTGAGGATAATATTGGTGCGCGGCGGCGTAACAAAACGCGTATTAGGGCCCGCACCTATCGAATTGAGTACCAACGCTTCTGCCGCCTTAATCACCGAAGGTGCCTGCGCCTCTGGACCGAAAGAAAAACTAAAACTTCCTCTTATAAGACGGTCATTCGCTGCAAGAATAGCCCAGTCAGCGGTGTAATACGTAGCTACTGTCAATTTAGGAATATTCCATAAAAATCTTTCTTGTACCGTGGGGTCGTAACGAAAATTAATATCCACCCAGTCTCGAAGTTCATTGCGCAGGGTCAATTTGACTAGGCGCACATCATAAGGGAAGTCCAATTGGAGTTGGCCGGGGGCTTCGAATAAGACGCTATCATCCACCGGCACAGTTTCTGTTTCTAACCTTATTCCTGTAACATCTTCATCATAAAGAATCAGCTCAGCCTGAGGAGGCTGTGCAACGGCAGGATGCCACATTCCTAGCCCTACTAGCAGGACAATACTTAATTTCTGAAAAGAGTATGATTTCAATGCTAATCCACTATTAGTCACGTCCATAGCAACAAAAATCCTTACCACGGCAACGAAAAACTGATGACGAAGAATATCATCGTCAATCATATTTGGGAAATATGAGAGCATGATTTACACGAATTAGAAGGTCTACTAATGCAAGATACAAATCTAGAAGACATACTCACAAATCTCGAGAATAGCGACTCGAATAGCACACGATTTAGTGAGAATTGGTCACAGGGGCGCTCTGCATTTGGTGGTTTATCAGCCGCATTTGCGGTGACTGCCATGCGGAAAAGACTAACTCAGCCGCAGACCATTCGCTCCCTAATGGTTTCCTTTATTGCTCCAGTGGCTCCCGGAGAGGTCAAGGTAGAAGCCAATATCCTACGCCAAGGTAAGAACGTCACACAGTGCAGCGCGAACGTGATTTCAGGCGGACAAATCGCCCTACAAGCCATGGCGGCATTTGGTAATTCTCGCAAAGCCTTCAAGCCAGCCGCTACAGGAAATAAGGAATTGCCAAACCGAGATGACGGCATACCTTTTAGTGACAACGCCAAACGGCTACCGCATTTCCTCCAGTATTTCGATGGCTGCTGGACCGGTGGTGGCATCCCATTTTCTGGAAACTACAAACCTTCATTGAGTATGTGGGTACGCCACAAACAAGATGTCTCGCGCTTTCCTATCGAGAAGCTAGTTGCCATAGCGGACATCCCACCGCCGGTTCTGCTCTCCCATTTTGAGAAGCCTCCCGTGCCGGCCAGCTCGCTGACCTGGTCATTGGAATTCGTCGAAGCGCCAGAAAAAATAGCAGGCGAATGGTTCTATCTGGAATTCGAGGTGGACGCTGCTGCCGATGGCTACACACAGCAATCGGGTGAAATTTACGATGAACTGGGTCGTCTGGTTGCTCTGACCAGACAATGCATGGTCTATTTCGGCTGACTAATATTGCAGTTGTCCATCCCCCTTCTATCAATTATCTAATAGAGAGCGATGGACGTTTTTGCTAAGATTGAGACTATGAAACCCAGTAGACGGATTACGCAATCGATGAACCCTAAAGCATTCCACAGAAAAGTAGGTGTACTGCTGTTTGGCACATTACTTGGGCTCTTAGCCTCTACCGCGTCGCTAGCACAACATGGTCACGGAGTTTTGACCCCTGGGGTAACGTTCCCTCCGGATGATTCCGTGCTTACTGAATCTCCGCAGATGATTACCATGAGCTTTCGGGTAGATGTACGGCTGCTTAAATTGGCACTGTATACCGCGGATGGCAAATGGATCAGCATCAACTTTGAGTATGACCCCACGCGGTTGAGTCATAGCTTTGTTCTGCCCATTCCGGGCGAATTACCTAAGTCCGACTACTACACCGCACGCTGGTCGGTAACAGATGACAGGCGCGGGCTGGTAAACGGTCAGTTCAGTTTCGCCTTTGGCTCAGGTGCAATACCGCCCTCTGAGACAATCGACGCTATGGTGAGTGATAAAGTCGAATCATTGCCTTCAACAGGCAACTATCGATACCAAAGGCCCGATTGATAAGGATCTAACTACCGGCAGGGCTCTATTGCCCT
>JAESUV010000178.1 GCA_016762975.1 Gammaproteobacteria bacterium
GACACAAATCCTCTCTTCAGCAATCTTCGCGTTGTTGAATTAGCGTCCATGATTCTTGCGCCATCCGCCGCCGTCATATTGGCAGACTACGGCGCGGAAGTTATTAAGGTAGAACCCCCAAAGACAGGCGACCTGAATCGAAACTGGCATAAGAAGATTAACGGCCTGCCTATTTCCGACATGGCCTACGGATTTGAGGTGGACAACCGCAACAAGAAGAGTGTGGTGCTAGACCTAAAGTCAGCAGATTCCTATGCCGCCCTCTGCAAAATAGTCAGTGAAGCAGACGTGTTGATAACCAACTATCGTTTGAAGGCATTGGATAAACTCAAGATCGATTATGAATCCATTCGCGCAATAAACCCCAGAATCATCTACGCATTGGCCACCGGCTTCGGTGAAGACGGTGAAGAGGCGCACAAACCTGGATACGACACTGTCTCTTACTGGTCGCGATCAGGCATCGAGCACCAAATTTTTCCCTATGAGGGTTGGCTTGCGCAATTTCCTTACGGCTCCGGCGATCACCCAAGTGGCATGGCGCTGTTCGGCTCTATCATGACGGGTCTTTATCAACGCGAAAAAACTGGTGAGGGTTGCAAGGTATCGACCTCTCTCTTGGCGAACGGCGCCTGGTCGAATGCGGTCATGCTTCAGGCGCAACTCGCCGGCGCCGAGTTTAGAGAAAAGCGTCCTCGCGATAACGCCTATAATTTTATCTCGCTGCACTATCCCACTAGCGACAATCGTCTGTTGAARATGAGCATGGTGAAYACKGCRAAARACTGGCGTCCATTCTGCAATGCTATCGATCGCAATGACCTGTCCGAAGACAGCCGTTTCTGTGACAACGAGGYACGCATYGCCAACATGCCAACGCTGATTAAAGAGATMTCTGAGACAATTCAGCAGCAGCCGATTGCACATTGGCTGCAGAAGTTGGAGCARGCGGATGTRCCGCATACCGTYGTGTCCAACTACGAAGAGGCTGCAAAYGAYAAGCAAAAAGCAGCGAACGATATTATCATTCCACTGGATCATCCCGAGCATGGRTTGATGCGAACTGTTAACAGCCCCTTTAAAGTGAGCGGCGCCGACAAAYTGCCCGCCAAGGCCGCACCTAAATTAGGCGAGCATACYGAAGAAGTGCTMAAACGCTTTGGCTACAATGAYCAAGAGATAGCAGATCTAACAGACGGCTAGATATGAACGAAGYAGATGAGAACGATCCTGCAGTAGTGCGGAWAAAACTAAAYMWTGAYACCGCCAAGATAAAATGGGGCGCCTTACACGAGCACCAACAGACTGAGAGTGTGATAGTYGTGTCTGCCGATCTGGATCTRATCGATGTGGCCTGCGAATTCACGTTCGACAATCACGATCAGGTAAARRYGTGGTTGGAACAAAMGCAGATTATGAAGGTAAGCGACGAGCAGGCGCAGCAGTGGAACGCAGAAGAGCGTGAACTTTGGGCGGTGGTCGTTGTGCCTTGGGTGTTGGTACAGGAACAAAAGCCGGGAACGAAGTAGCCGGCATGTTTGTTGGCAAGAGCAAAACCGATGGCTGTCAATTCCAGGGACTCTCTCTGCCTTTCTCTCTCAGCTGCGAAGGAAGATGCGAGAAGATAGAATATTAGAAGGAAGGCCGCATGGAAGCCTCAAACAATTGTGCCTGGTGTGATCATCCCAAAGATGCGGGGCCTATCTGTTCAAAATGCGGCGCGGACTACGCCAAGGCTGAAGCGATTAAGCAGCACGGCAAGGCGGATAATGAGACGATTGTCACCCTCGATAACGGCTTTACGATGGAGGCCGTCGACACGGCTGCGGCAATTGAAGATCCAACACTCGAGAAAAAAATCTGTTTAGCTGCATTGCCCTCCATGCTGGCTTTCGCCTTCTTGGTTCAGCTGAGTGGTGTCGGCACCAGCATCCAGAGAATCGTATTTACGATGCCGGTACACGAGTTTGGTCATGCGACAGTCGCGTGGTTCTGCGGATTCAATGCGGTACCTACTCTATGGAAGACCATTAGCCCCAGCGATCGCGGCATAGCAGCGAGCCTCGTGCTCTTCGTCGGCATAGTTTCCTTAGCCAACTACGGCCGTCGGCACATGCACAGTGGCTGGGTAATAATAGCGGCGTTCCTGCTTTTGATGCAGGGCATCGGCACCTTGATGAGTTCAGAACGCGACTCCGAGCAGTACATCCTGTTCGGCGGTGACGGGGGAGGCATGGTGTTGGCGACGCTATTGATGCTCTCGTTCTACTTCGGCAAAGAGACTCAGCTTTACAAGGGAGGCCTCAGATGGGGTTTCCTCGCCATTGGTGCCGCCGCCTTTGCCGACATGTTCATGACATGGGTGCGCTCGGCCAGCGATCGCTTACAAGTGCCCTATGGACTCACCGGCGGCGAACCCACCGATGCATTCAAACTCATCAACTACCACACTTGGAGCTGGGAGCAGCTGATTTCGCGGCATGTGACAGTAGGAGTGATCTGCCTCATGGTATTGCTAGCTTTCTATCTATGGGGTATCAAGCAGGCCAGTGTGATGATTGTGACCAAACAGAGGGAGGATGCACAAGCGCTTTTGGTCGCCGCAGAAGACCCAGATTCAGCAGCCGCTATCATCAGCCAGGGCAGTTCCAACTCAGATAGTCACAGCACGTAAGCCAGCGATATGACCTGTTTTATTGCTGCCATACTAGGTAAACTGTGACGAGATTATTGAACTGAAAAGGTAGTAAAGAATGGCTTCTCCAGTAGCTCTGCAAAACGACAAACACCGTAAACTAAAAATTACCGAATCTGGCGACTATGAGCGCTACAAAGATCACCATCTGATCCCCATCATCACACAGGACTTCTTTACTCTAGGTTCAGAATTCCCGGTGGTCTTCGTCAAAGACTCCAGCGGCGAGCAGTTTGTTCCTGTTGCCATTATGGGATTGAGAGAAGGTCAGAACCTCTACTGTCAAAATGGGGAATGGAAAGCACAAGTTGTACCCATCAGATTTAGTAATGCACCCTTTTCGATAGTGCGAATAGACGCAGAAAGCGATCAGCTTGCAGTGCTCATCGATGAGGACAGCTCGATGTTGAGCGAGACAGAAGGCACGCCTTTGTTCAAAGAGAACGGAGAGAAGTCAGAATACCTAGAGAATAAAGTGGAATCTCTGATTAAGACGGCGGAGCAAACTGTGCAAACCGAAGGCATCTGCAAGATATTCAAAGACAAGGATCTGCTAGTCACTCAGCAGCTGCAGCTGCAACACCGCGCGGACTCTCCGCGTTATAACATCGATGGTGTGTATACCATCGATGAGAAGAAACTGAATGCATTGTCCGATGAAGATTTCTTGGATTTGCGCAAGCAGGGAATGATCCCCTTGATCTATGCGCATCTGAGTTCGTTGCAGCAGCTTAGAAGAATTTCTGAGATGCAGTACAACGCAGATAAGGCGGCCGAGACTTCCGCATAAAACAGCAAATGCAAAAAGCCCAATCACTGGCAAGTGTTTGGGCTTTTTTTTTGCGATAGTGAAAAGGACTAGCGCGCCTCAAAATTTAAAAGTCGATATTCGTTCCTATGTAAAAGTAGGTAGATTGCTCATTGATAAGATCTTTCGAGTCAAGAAGGATCAAGCCACTATCGAGGCGCACATTACCTGGCACGACACTCCACCGCACTCTCAACTCGAGATGCTGGCCCATGTAGTCGCCGCTTTTACCGGTCACATCGCGCTGGCCGGTTCTTCCCCAGCTGTCCTTGTCTTCGGCAAGCCAAAAATGCCGATAGTCAGCCATTAAGGCTACATTTTTCCAAAGCGTCGCAGTTAATCGAATGCCTGGTGTAATTATATTGCTGCGACTAATCGGTGCGTAAAGAGAAACTGGGCCAAACTCGAAGGCCGATACACCGAGGATCGTGTCGAAGCGACCACTGTCGCGATCCAATGGGCTTTCGTCACCGCTGGCATAGTTAAATTCGAAGATCGCTCGTAGCTTAGTCGGCGTATCAAAGCTGTAGGCTAGCTCCACTCGCTGATAAAAGGCTTGATGATCAAGATCGAGTGTATCAAGAGAGTTACTTGATCCTCTGCGCTCGCCTGTCTGAAAAATCGACTCCAAGTTTAAGTCCCACTCATTGACTGCTGCCGTGGAGCGGACGCGGAAACCGAACGTGTGCAGATTGCGGTTGCTAGTTTGTAATTTTCTAGTGTCTTTCTCTTTCAGTGCTATGTAGTAAGTCTCTAGATTCAGATCTTTGTTCAAAAAAGTTGGTAGCAGATTCGGCAAGGAAGCAAACACTCCATGAACCCGCAGTGCCTCGCTAGACTTGTCACCGCGGTGATCATTGTCGAGCAGACTCAAACGGTCTCTGGGCGTTCGTCGTACTGGCTGCGCCGACAAGAATTTAAATTCATTGCCGTTCGCCTGCTTGTGACTGAACGAGACACCATCAAGTGTGTTGATAGTGTTGCGGTAACGGTTTCTCGCAATCAGAGTGCGGCTTCCCCAATCTTGCGTGAATCGGCCCACGCGAATCTCATTAGCGCTATCGGTACCAAATTTATAGGCGACATTCGCCTGTAATAGATCGAGTGTACTTACGTGTGAGTTGTTAAGCCGTGTGTCTCTATCGGCTTGGCCCTGTCGGGAATCCATCATCTCCACTTGAGCGCTAAAGCCATCTTTCCTGTACCGGGCGTCTAATGTCGTGCGTAGAAAGAAAGCACCGTCATTCGGGCTAGTGCCGACAAAGACATTGCCATCGTAGTGCTCGAAGCGGGATTGGTGCTCGCCACTTAGTGTGAAGCCATTATCTAGCCCAAGAGCATCAGATAGGCTCCAGGGGCCATCGGCGGCAAGTAGGGTGTTGCTGATTAGTAGGGTAGTGGAAAGGGCTAAGAAATTTGTGGTCGATCTGCTTACTTTTGAGAACATATTATTGTCGTTTTTTAGTTAGTAGGGCGCTGCCAATGCTACACCAGTCCTAGGCTGAGTTCACTTCCCAATCCGATGTCAGTGAATGGATAAGTCTAGAGCAGGACACGCTAGCCCATGAAATAGCGAATAGCCATGGCGATTATCAGAACAGCCATTAACGCGGGCATGTAGCGAGTCATTTTACCCAGCTCCTCGTCAGACTTCTTAGTGCTGTATTTYTCAATCAATGGAAGGCCAACGGCTAATACTAAAAAGAGTATAGCGAGTATMGATAGTAAGACTGTCATTGARTTGCGCCTGCAGMGRTTGARYAAKGAGTGGTTTTATTCTAAATGGAAATGATCGAATTTGCATTGAGCTCGAKCKAKCGRKCMGGGAAAYACGCTCAATATACTGTATATTAACGACTACTCCACGYATAAAARCCGATAATAAARGGGGTTATCATGATCAGTTCTGCCGARCTATTCTCACTCACGCTCCTCGCCACAGGCGGGCTCTATGCCTGTATGCTTGCCTATTTCAATGGACTGGTAGGGACAAAGCGTCCAAATTCTCAAATCGTGTGGAATTCAGAGCCGATCATCTGGGTCATCACCTTGTTGCTCACATTCTCAATCGTATTCAAAATCGTTGAGCCGGCTGGAGGAGAAGGACCTGGCGTTTGGTACCTGATCGGTGCAGGCAATCTGATGGTGATCTACATCTATCTGGTGATAGAGCTTGCGCGCCACGATCTGCCAAAAATAGGCTATTGGGGGCTGGCCGCACTGACAGTTGCCGCCGTCATGTACACGGCGGCAACTGTCGTCATGGGATTTGCCTCTCAAACAATGGACCTTGAGCTCTATAAGGGTGCGCTAGCAACTTTGCTGGCGGCTATGACCCATTTGCTCTTGCTGGTACTCGCTTTCAATCTATTGCGCTCTCTTCGTAGTTCATTGCTGAAGATATGGATGGCAGACCCACATTCTCCAGAGCGCCTGACGGCCGGAGGCATTACTGTCACTGTTATCGGTAAGGTAAGTAGTCCGGAAGGCGCTCTTTCCAATGTAACTTTTGACTCAGAAGAAAAGTCAGGCCCAGCAACTCTAAGCCCTGAAAGCGGCATCATCGTCGACTTTGGCGTACGTTGTATCGAAGACCATGGTTTTAGATCCGACCTGCGAATTGAGAGCAGTAATTCGGATCAATCCATCGCGGTGGACGTTAGTAACGATGGGAAAAATTGGGAGTCGTGTGAGCGAGAAGATAAAATTCTTACCGACTGGGATGTGCCTTACTTTAATAGCCCTTGGCGGTACGTGCGCATTCGCAATACGAGCGCAGACGCTATCGGTATAGCCGAAGTCTACGATTTGGATTGAAGATAGGCAGTAGATACTTCAATTGGAAATACGCTGAGTTGAAAGAATGGGTCATCCCTGAAGCGACCAGCCTTCACTTCTGTAGCGAGATCGCGATTCGTCGCGGCAACTATGCGCACGTTAACTCGCCGGGTTTTGGCGTCACCGACTCGCTCAAATCCACTTTCCTGAAGTGCTCATTGTGGTTGGCTCTACATGCGGAAAGTCCCAAAGCGCGACTCCGCTATGGGTGCGTTACTGGAAATTTCTAGGCAGCGCGCAATTGTAGAGCGCGTTTGTGAAGGATCAATCACTCCGTCGTCCCAAAGTCGAGCAGATGCATAGTAAGCGTGACCCTGTTTTTGATACGAATCTAGAATAGGCTGTTTGTATTCGTCTTCCTGCTCCCCAGTCCACGTTCCACCTTTCTGCTCGATCTGATCTCGCCTGATGGTGGCCATTACTGCAGCCGCCTGTTCGGCACCCATCACGGAGATGCGAGCATTTGGCCACATGAAAATAAAACGAGGATCGTAGGCTCGGCCACACATTGCATAATTTCCCGCACCAAAGGATCCGCCGATGATAACCGTGAATTTTGGGACTTTGGCGCAGGCTACGGCCATTACCAATTTCGCCCCGTGTTTCGCGATACCACCCGCCTCAAAGGCCTTGCCCACCATGAAGCCCGTGATATTCTGTAGAAATAAAAGCGGCACCTTTCTCTGCGCGCAAAGTTGAATAAAATGCGTGCCTTTGGTTGCAGACTCGGAGAAAAGAATGCCGTTGTTGGCGACAATCCCAATTTTTCGACCCTGAATTTTCGCGAAGCCACAGACTAGTGTTTTGCCGTAAAGTGCTTTGAACTCTTGAAATTCTGAACCATCTACGAGCCTTGCGATGACCTCGCGTACATCATAGCTCTCCATGGAATTTTCGGGAACGAGTCCTAATAATTCGCGGACATCGTACTTTGGCGGCTGTACATCTACGCTTTCGTTGAGATGATTAGCCGCATCAGGTAAGTTCGCAACAATCTCTCGAGTCATATTGAGCGCGTGAATATCGTCTTCGGCGTAGTAGTCAGCAACGCCAGACTTGCGGCAATGCACATCGGCGCCGCCCAACTCTTCAGCGCCTACTACTTCACCGGTGGCCGCCTTTACCAAAGGGGGGCCAGCGAGAAATATGGTGGCCTGTTCCTTAACCATGACGCACTGATCTGACATCGCCGGCACATACGCGCCTCCGGCAGTGCAAGAACCCATGACCACCGCAATTTGAGGAATACCCTGCGCGGACATATTCGCTTGATTGAAAAAGATGCGCCCGAAGTGATCTCTGTCTGGAAAGACTTGGTCCTGCCTAGGTAGATTTGCGCCGCCTGAGTCCACAAGATAAATGCAGGGCAATTTATTCTCATCGGCGATTTGCTGTGCGCGCAGGTGTTTTTTTACAGATAGCGGGTAGTAAGAACCCCCTTTAACAGTGGCGTCATTGACAACGATCATACAGTCACGGCCACAGACTTTGCCAATGCCAGTAATCAGCCCTGCGGCGGGAACGTTCTCACCGTATACGTTGTAGGCGGCGAATTCTGACAACTCAAAAAATTCGGTTCCTTTGTCAATTAGATTTAGAACTCTGTCTCGAGGTAATAACTTACCTCTTGCCTTGTGTTTCTCTCTTGACGCTTCTGGGCCTCCTTGGCGAATCTCTGCAAGTTTTTCGTGCAGATCATTGGCTAGAATTTCCATAGCCTGCTTGTTAGCTGAGAAATTATTGCTATCGGTGTCAATTTTGGTGGTAAGTACGGGCATCACACTCTCCTGATTATGGGTCAGGCAGATTCGCGAAAAAGTTCACGACCCACCAGCATTCGCCGAATTTCTGAAGTTCCAGCACCAATTTCGTAGAGCTTGGCGTCTCTTAGCAGGCGGCCAGCCGGGAATTCGTTGGTATAACCATTGCCGCCTAACGCCTGAATGGTTTGTAGTGCCATCTGTGTTGCTGTCTCCGACGTATAAAGAATGAGAGCAGCGCAGTCTTTGCGACTCGCTTGCTGGCGGTCGCAGGCCGATGCTACGGCATATAGATACGATCGGCATGCACTCAGCCCCGCATACATATCTGCTAATTTCCCCTGCATTAACTGAAATTCACCGATCGGCTGGCCGAATTGTTTGCGATCATGGACGTAGGGCAGTACGACATCGAGGCATGCCTGCATGATGCCAA
>JAESUV010000240.1 GCA_016762975.1 Gammaproteobacteria bacterium
GAACCGTTTGCACCTGGCACTGAGCCTTTAATTACAATAAGATTCTTGTCGTTGTACACTTTAACTACTTTCAAGTTTTGAACAGTAACCTTAGCATTTCCCATTTGACCAGCCATACGAGTACCTTTAAATACTCTTGATGGGTCAGAACCTGCTCCAATTGATCCTGGAGCTCTTAATCTGTTATGTTGACCATGTGTCGCATCACCAACTCCTTGAAAGTTGTGTCTTTTTACTACACCTTGAAAACCTTTACCTTTTGAAGTAGCAGTTACGTCTACCCATTGACCTTCTTTAAAAACATCAACAGTAACTTCATCACCTACTTTTCTATCATCCAAACCTTGAACTTCAACTAACCTTCTTTTTGGAGAAGTATTTGCTTTTTTGAAGTGTCCCATCATAGCAGCAGAAGTGTTTTTCGAAGAGTGCGCGAAGGTTTCTGATCTGGTTTTTGAAATCGTAGCGAAATACGGTGGAAGTATTTCTGCCGAACACGGTGTTGGTTTGTTAAAAAAGCCATTCCTGCACTACTCTCGCAGCGCAGTGGAGATCGCATATATGAAAGGGATAAAGAAAATATTCGATCCCAAGAACATTATGAATCCAGGAAAGCTTTTCGATTAGCGTGACTATTGATATGACGATGGTGGCACTGTGCTATGTATTTGCTGCTCTAGGTAGCCTGTGACAGGCAGCGGTTAACCCCCGAAATGCCGTTACAATTTGCGACATTTAGAATTTCCATCTATGAATTTAGGGGTATACACTGGATATTCGGTCGAATTTTCGCCGGGGGATTGCTTTGATTAGCGGTTCGATTTCTAAATTATTTAAGCACGAGAACACGTATGTCAGATTCAGTTGAGGGTACCGTTAAGTGGTTTAATGACGAGAAGGGATTCGGTTTTATAGAGCAGGAAGGTGGCAAAGATGTATTCGTACATTTCAGTGCTATCAATGGCTCAGGAAGAAAAACTCTTCATGAAGGTCAGAAAGTAACCATGGAAGTAACCCAAGGCCAGAAAGGCCCTCAGGCAGAGAACGTAAACCCGATTTAGTAAGGTCTCCAACGGCTTTATCTAAGTGGACTAACTGTCAATATTTGCTGGGATAAG
Source organism: Gammaproteobacteria bacterium (assembly GCA_016762975.1). Classification (GTDB taxonomy): domain Bacteria; phylum Pseudomonadota; class Gammaproteobacteria; order Pseudomonadales; family Pseudohongiellaceae; genus UBA9145. The sequence continues at coordinate 1,119 of JAESUV010000240.1, forward strand.
AAAAGAAAGCGAACATTCGCTTTAGGCATTTCTTAAAGTAATTAGCCGCACTTTCTTTCATCCTCACGGCAGGTATGTCTTGACCCCTGCGCTTGTTCCTAACAACAAGCGGTCAGCCCCTCGTTCTGCGAAAAGCCCATTACATACCACGCCCGTTATCTGATTCAGCTGAGTCTCCAATTTTCTTGGATCAAGAATTTCGAGATTGTAGATATCTAGAATATTGTTGCCGTTGTCGGTTATACAACCTTCTCTGTACACAGGGTCACCGCCAAGTTTCACGATCTCTCTAGCGGCATAGCTGCGCGCCATTGGGATAACTTCAACAGGCAAGGGAAAATTACCTAGTATTGGAACCAGTTTCGATTCGTCTGCTATGCAGACAAATTCTTCGGACGCAGCGGCGATAATTTTCTCGCGAGTTAGAGCTGCCCCTCCTCCCTTTATAAGCTGTAAGTGTTCATTGGCCTCGTCGGCGCCATCAACATAGACACGTACAATTCCAGCACTGTTCAAGTCCAACACAGGTATGTTGAATTCTCTTAGACGCTTGGCAGACTCTTCGGAGCTCGCAACAGTGGCGTATATCCTGTGTTGAATTTTGCCGAGTTCAGCGATAAATAGGTTCGCCGTGGATCCGGTACCTACACCGATAACTGTGTCGTTCTCCAGTAACGATTCGACGTATTCAAAGGCGGCTCGTGCTACTGCTTGCTTAAGTTCATCTTGTGTCATGCTAACCCCAATTATGTTATTCGTGCGTTGAAACAACTTGCCCTAGCAGCTGACCCATTGCAATGCTGGAAGTGGCTTTCAGTGAAGTTTCAAACTTCACTGTGCCATGTGGAAATAATACGATGGCAGTAGAACCGAGGCGGAATCGTCCTAACTCGCCGCCTAAGGGAAGCTCCACAGCGGGAGCTTGGTTTGTGTAGTCGGTTTTCTTAATCTCGCGTTTACCCGTAGTTGGGCAAACTTCTCCTGCCCAGACTGTATCTATTCCTGCGACAATCATTGCGCCAACTAATATGACGGCCATCGGACCAACTTCGGTATCGAATAGGCAGATGAGCCGTTCATTTCTTGCAAACAAATTGGGGACGGAGTCGGCCGTTGTTTGATTAACTGAAAATAGTTTGCCCGGCACATAGATTGTCTTCTTCAAAGCTCCGGCCATCGGCATGTGCACGCGATGGTAGTCCCTAGGAGAGAGGTAGATCGTGGCGAATTTGCCTGCCTGAAATAGCTCTGCCATCTGCGCGTCACCAGCAAGTAGATCCTCACAGCTATAGTGTCTTCCTTTTGCTTGCAGAAGATTGCCATCGGTTATATTGCCTAGCTGGCTAATCGTACCATCGGCAGGACACACTATCGCGCCTTGAATACTGGCAAGTGGCCTAGCGCCTGCTTGTAATTCTCGAGTAAAGAATGCGTTGAAGTTTTTAAACTGTCCTATTTCTTGGATTCTCGCCTGACTCAAGTCCACCTTGTAACGCTTGATAAAGGCGCGAATAAATAGCTTACGCAATAAATGGCTCTGCGCCAGCACTCCAACTCCTCGGGACAGCAGGTGATGAGGTAGGAGATACTGAAACAATATAAATAGGCGCGACATAGAAAACCTTGAATTAGGAAATATTTCTGTTAGCTACTTCTTTCAGCCTAGTTCACCCAAGGAATCAACAATGCGGAAATAGCTCTCCACTCGTTTGACAGCAATCTGACCGGCTTCTACGGCAGATTGTATGGCGCAACCGGGCTCCGTTCTATGTGAGCAATCTCGGAATTTGCAGGAACCAGAAAATGGCCGAAATTCTATGAACCCTTTAAATACCTGCTGCTCATCTATGTGCCCAAGACCGAACTCTCGAATCCCAGGGGAATCTATCAGATCGAATCCGGGCATATGATACAGGGAAGAAGTCGTCGTAGTGTGAGTACCCCGATCCCAGGTCGCAGACAGCGGCGCCACCTCGGCTAGCTTGCCGTTACTTAATTTGTTAAGCAACGAGGATTTACCTACGCCGGACTGTCCAACCAAAATTGTAGTCTGATTGGCTAAGACCTGTTTCAGTTCGGGCAGGCCGCGCCCGTCTTCGGCAGACACCTGAAGTACAGGGTAGCCAATGTCTATGTAAACCGACAACATATTGTCTATCTCGGTCAGTTCTACCTCGTTTAGCAGGTCTAGCTTGTTCAATATCAAAACGGCAGTCAGTTGTAACTGTTCAATTGCTACGAGATAGCGGTCTATAAGGCTCACATGGGGAGTTGGAGAGGAGGCGAACACGACGAGCACCAAGTCTATATTGGCAGCGATTGGCTTGAGGCGCCCCTCGAAGTTAGAGCGTCCAAAGAAGTTTCGGCGTTGACCTAGGGCTAGAACTACACCCCCATCAGCGCCATCGTCAGCCCAAACCACCAGGTCACCTGTTACCAGTTTAGGCAGGTTCGATCTTTGAGTGCACCGAATAACTCGGCCCTTATCCTCTGTGATAAGAGATTCAACATCAACATGCTGCCCGTAATGGCTGGTAATTCGCCCGTTACATTTTTCTAACGAGGTTTGGGTATCAACTGAGTCAGTCTGATCAAAGCCCAGTTCCTTGCGCTGATTCTGGGAAATGCGCGCCAACTGATGTTTGCTTAATCTTCTTTTACTCATCGATAGGTAGTAACTAGCATCATTGTGCGGGTAACTCTTTCAGAGTAATCAAAGGAAAAGATTATTGCATATTCCACTTGYGGAAGCTTTGCTACAATYGYCAKGTACTAGATAACTTTACGTCGYAATGATCGTAGCTTTTTAGGGTAAATCTCGCAGGRAATMAGAATGGATAAAARTCTAAATCTAATTTGGCTAGATCTGGAAATGACAGGTCTAAAGCCAGAGTCAGATCGCATCATCGAAATCGCAACATTGGTTACAGATGCSAATCTCAATATCCTCGCCGAGGGYCCCGTGCTTGCTATTAAGCAATCCRATGCGGCATTAGAGGCCATGGATGATTGGAATCAGAAACACCACGGCGCATCAGGATTGATAGAACGTGTGAAGAATAGCGATGTCGATGAGGGCGAGGCGACACGGCAGACGATAGAATTTCTGTCTCAGTACTCCTCGAAGAACGCWTCGCCAATGTGYGGTAATAGTATCTGTCAGGATCGCAGGTTCATGGCGAGGTATATGCCCGAGCTGGAAAACTATTTTCACTATCGCAATTTGGATGTGAGCTCTGTCAAAGAGCTCGCCCGTCGTTGGAAGCCAGARATATTGAAGGGCCTGGTTAAGCAAGGAGCGCATCAGGCAATGGAAGATATAAAAGACTCTGTTGCCGAGCTGCAATACTACAGAGARCATTTTATCGACGCKTAGRAATAAACCRCTAAACTTCGTGTTGCAGCAATGCCCATTCAATATGTTCGTTCACCATATCTGAAACATTGTTCARTCTTGACTGTAGCGCRCCGGTTATTTCTTTYGAGCTYGGCGCRTTCCCAAGAGCRATYGCTATATTGCGTAGCCAGCARTCGTAGCCAATTCTACGAATAGCGGACCCTTCGGTTCGCTTTAGRAATTCTCGCTCGGACCAGCCAAACAGATCGACTAGCTGAGCATCATCTAGGCTATGCCTAGGYGTAAAATCYTTCTCATCTGTTGGTTTAGAAAATTTATTCCAYGGRCAGACGAGCTGACAGTCGTCGCATCCATAGATTCTATTTCCCATKGGTTTTCTAAACTCTATCGGGATAGATGAGCGCAGTTCGATTGTTAGGTAGGAGATACAACGCGTAGCGTCCAATAGGTTGGGCTTTACGAATGCGTTTGTTGGGCAAATATCCAGGCAGGCAGAGCAGCTACCACAGTGATCGGATACTTGCTCGTCAACGGGTAGAGGTAGATCAGTAAACAGCTCTCCTAGGAAAAACCAAGAACCGGCCTGCTTGTTGATGAGCATCGTGTTCTTACCAATCCAGCCCAATCCAGATTTTTCGGCGAGTGCGCGCTCAAGTACCGGAGCGCTGTCGACAAAGGCGCGGTAGCCAAATGGCCCGGCAACATCTTGAATTTGCCTAGCCAGTTTCTGCAGCCGTTTGCGAATCAGCTTGTGATAGTCACGACCTCTGGCATAGCGAGAGACGTAAGCTTTACCCGTGTTTTGCATGGAATCGAGAGAGTCTTCTGAATCCAAGGCATAATCCATGCGAACGCAGACGACACGAATCGTACCCGGTACCAGCTGTTCAGGATGGCAGCGTTTGTCATGATTATCAGCCATGTAGGACATGGCCCCGTGATAATTTCGATCTATCCAATCCTTTAGGTGATGCTCGTACTTACTTAGGTCGATATCCGTAAAGCTTACTTCTTGAAAGCCAAGCTCAACACCCCATTTCTTGATGTCGGCTGCAATTTGTTTGATATCGATCTCAGTCATGCGGAAATTCTTACTCAGAGGGCACAGAGAATTTTAGCTGCTTGTTGCAAGGTGCTATCGTCTTTGCAAAAACAGAAACGAATAATTTTTGTCGTTGGCGGTACTTCGTAGAAAGGAGCTAGTGGGATAGCAGCTACACCCTTTTCTTGAGTCAAGTAGTTGGCGAATTCCACATCGCTCTTGTCGCTTATCGCACTATAGTCCACTAGCTGAAAATAGGTGCTCTTAGAAGCTAAGAATCTGAATCTAGATGGCGCGAGCAAATTGCAGAACGTGTCTCGCTTCTTTTCATAGAAATCGGGAAGCTCGCGTGTATGCTCAGGACATTCGGCCATAAAGTCGGCGATTGCATGTTGAACAAAGCTAGAAGTAGTAAAAGTAACATACTGGTGAATCTTACGAAATTCTGTCGTCAGAGCTTCCGGGGCAATACAGTAGGCTAGCTTCCACCCCGTGGCATGATAGGTTTTACCAAAGGAAAAAACGGCAAAGCTCTTCGTGCGCAATTCGGCGTGTCCTAATACACTCTCGTGCTTCACCCCATCAAAGACCATGTGTTCATAGACTTCGTCGGAGAGAATTAAGATGTCATGGCCTCGAATCAGTGCGGCGAGTTTATCAAAATCGACTTTATTCAATATACTGCCGCAGGGATTGTGCGGCGAATTGATAATGATAAGCCGAGTTCGAGAGTTTATAGCCTGCTCTAAGCGGTCCCAGTCCATGCCGTAGTCAGGAAGCGTAAGCGGAACGTGAATCGTTTTACCACCCGCCAACTGTACTGCCGGTTCGTAGGAATCATAAGCGGGGTCGAAGACAATTACCTCATCGCCAGTGGTCACGACAGCATGCACAGCATCGAATAATGCTTCGGTGGCGCCAGAGGTGATCGTTACTTCTGTTTCCGTATTGGCATCGCAGCCGTAGTACTCCTTTACCTTGTTCGCAATTTGCTGCCTTAGTGAGGGAATACCGGCCATCGGCGGGTACTGATTCTTGCGATCATTGAGATGTTGGGTGACCAGTTCTCTGAGTCGGGCTGGACAATCGAAATCTGGAAAGCCCTGAGAAAGGTTGATAGCACCATAGTCTTGCGCCATCTTCGACATGACGGTGAAGATGGTGGTTCTAACCTTTGGTAGTTTACTCTGCAAAATCATCCCCTCTACGAATTGGCAATCTATTCTAACTGATTGCTCCGTCGAAGTGATATCTAGGAGTGATGTGGGAGATAGCTACTAGGGTCTGGCGGACTAAAGCCGACAGTATTTTCCTAATTAAAGTACTGTCCCGGCCAGGTGGTTTTTCAGGCAGCTAGGGAGAAATTCCTTACAGCTGTAACCACTCGTTCAGGTCGATAATGTCCTGTGGGGTCAATATTCCAGCAACCTGTCGTAGAATCAGACTGTCTAGAACATAGTTATAGCGAGCATCGGCATATTCACGCAGTGCGCGATAGAGATTTTCCCGGGCGCGTAAAACTTCAACGATATTACGCGTGCCAACTTCGGCACCGAGCTCTGTTGCATCCAGAGCACTCTGCGCGGATGTAATCGACTGTTGTCGCTGCCCGATGACTAGAACGTCTGTGTTAACACGACGATAGGCATTACGAATATTCTGAGTGAGTTGACGCTCAGTAAAATTTAGAGATTCTTGAGCGGAGATTACATTGTATTCTGCGGCTCGTCTTCTGGAGCGGATTGCTCCGCCAGCGTAGATTGGAATCGAGAGGTTCAGCGCTAAGGAAGTGCGATCGAAGGCGCCGCCACCAATTTGRATGCCYTGGCTGACGATTGGAGCAGTTACGTTGTGGTTCCAGCCACCAGAAAAATCAATTGTAGGCAGATGATCCGACTTTCTCGCCTTCAAGTTYTTGCGCGAGGCCTCCAGATTGTATTCAGCGGCYGCGATAATGAGACTGCTATTCTCCGCTTCANTCTCCCACTCTTTAAGRCTGCCATCGACTTCCACTATRGGRAAGYCTTCGCGCAGMACATCGATGGAAGGGTGCGCCTGACCSGTAATGGCYTCTAGTGCTTCATAGCGAGATTGCAGTAAGTCCTGCTGCAGAAACGTAGTGTTTCGCGCTAGATCATAGGCTGCTTGGCTGTCGAAGACATCGGTAATGGCAACTAGACCAACCTCTTCACGCTGCCGAGTCTGATCCAGTGAGCGCAGTGCGGCTTCTTCTTCCTGCACATTGGTGTCTAACATGTCGATAGCGCGCAGTACGTCGAAGTAAGCAGTGGCGACACGCATTATCAGGTCTTGCTCTTGGGCGGCTAAATTTACCGCGGCAGCCTTATCCCGTGCCTTGGCGCTCTGAAAGTTGTACCAGCTGGCCAGGTTTAAGACGCTCTGAGTGAGACTCATTCCCCAGCCGTGGTTGTTAAGACCGGGTTTGAAACTGTGGTCATTAGCGACTCGAGTTAGGGCCGTCTCGCCGGTAATCGGGTTTGTGACATTGGCATAGACTGAATCGGTCGGGCCACTGGTTAGGCGCGAGGTGGCTCCACCAACGCCAATAGAGGGCAGTAGAGAGGAGCGGCTCTGAATCATGCTTTCCCGATTCTCGCGGTAGCTGGCTTCGGCCTGCCGCAGCGTAGGATCGTTTTTTAGCGCCAGTTGCAATATAGACAGCAGATCGTCGCCGTAGCTAAATGAGCTGGCCATGCAGCYCAATACTAGAATTCCAATATACTTCGCTGGTTTTCCCATAATCTATGACCTTCTATGTACCAAATAGTGATATTCAAATGCCTGAAGAGCTTGTTAAACACTTGCGTAGACAAGGTTTCGAATGGCGGTCCTGAAAGTAGTCGGCATTCTACACTTTTGTAACCAAAAGTGACAAATTAAACCCCTGCATTTGCGACAGTTAACCTTATTGAACTATTAGACGTTTATTGATCGCTTACAGTTACAGCTGATACTGCTCAATTGGCGCCACGTGGGAATTAATTCTCT
>JAESUV010000241.1 GCA_016762975.1 Gammaproteobacteria bacterium
AATAGTGAAATAGTATTTCTCTTCGCCGTAACGAATTGGCTCGCTGTTTAACTCAAGCAGCGATTGCTCGGTCTTCATGATGTCTTGAACCTGAGCTATGCCTTCTGCGCTAAGCGATGCGCGTAGTAGATTCCATGCGGCCGTCTTCTGCTGTTCGGACATCTCTTCGAGGCTCACGCCGTGTCGCGAAAAAATTCCCACGTCCACATTAGACCAATTTCGCCACTCGGGATCATCGACTGCGTAGTGTGTCCTGCTCAACTCTGCATCGCTAAGGGTGCCGAGAAAGCTAGATGCCGCCGACACGATCGTTGCTGTGGGCGCGCCAGTAGATTTTAATGGAAACAGGTCGCTTACAACCCCATCGGATGTGGCTACGCCGCGAAAAGGTTGGCCGATGGCCTCTGCCAGCCCACGAGAGAACACACTCTTGGTATTGAGTAGCCCGTCAGAATAACCACTATCCGACTGAGAATAGACCTGGGCTGTTGATGCAATTGCTAAAACTATGAGCAAGCTAATACTGACGAGGATTTTCTTCATAAGCACTCTCTAGGGAGCCTGATATTAATGGACAATAGCAGGCTACCTGCTCGTTGAAGATGCTGCAAGCCGAGAATGGGAGTGTTAGCTATTCAGCCATCACCTGCCGCAGCGCTTCCTCGTCGCGCCAGCGGCCGCCACGCAGGCGAGCTAGGAAAACTACCGCGATCGCCAGAATCAAAACGACGAAGGCAAGCCAAGATGCCTTAGGGCCCCATTCGAACACGCGAATTATAAGGTACTGCGCCACAAGCATGATCCAGTGCAAGCTGACCGAGGTATACATGATCCAGCGAGTATCACCGGCGCCACGCAATACACCGCCACATACCTGAATAATCGCATCGGCCATCGCATAGCAAGACAAGCCCACCATCATAAACCCGGCCAATTCCAGAATCTCGCTGAAGTCGCCCTCCGGCGGCGCAAACACCTCCACTAGAGCGAAYCGAAAGGTGATGTAGATGAAGGCCAATATCGCTGAATAAGTCAGRCCCAACACGAAGCCRGCGGTGATRGTCTCATTCGCCCTCTCCATRTTCTGYGCTCCCACAAAGCGGCCTATCATTCCTATTAGSCCKATGTTTARRCCCACCATAGGCACGAATGAGAGGATGTCCCAGTTAAAGACGATKGCTGCCGCCGCTCCTTCCACGATYCCATAGCCCTGAAACATAAGAAGAAACAAATTGAAYGCAGCAACATTCAGGAACARCTCCAGGCCCGAGGGAAAGCCGAGACGGATGAARCGCTTCAATATACCKCKATCGAGGTGAAACGAGTCCATGACCTTGAATTTCTCGCGGTGCTCTTTACGGAAGTAGCAAAAAAGAAAAAGCATCAAAGAAAATGCCGTTGCGATGATTGTCGATACGCCGGCGCCGACGATACCTAGCTCTGGGAAACCAAATTCCCCGAACACCATGGCGTAGCAGAGTGGCACATTCAGTACTAAGCCGCACAGGTCACAAATCATCACCAGTTTAGTTCTTGCGATACCGGCGAAATACGAGGAGATACAAATCTTCGCCAGTGTTACCACCGCGCCCAACATGAGTATCTGGTAGTAGCTGCGCTCTAACTCGACCTGCATTGGGTCGTGATCCATGCCCTCAAAAATGCCAGCGACGAGAAAGGTAATGACTATGAGAACCGGAACGCTCATAGCTAGCATAATGAATCCCTGCGTCACTACTTTCGGACATTTTTCGATCTCGCCAGCACCCAAATACTGAGCTGCCAGCGCGTTCGCGTAGGAAAACAAACCAGAGAAGAAACAGAACGAGAAAAATGCAGCAACACCGCCACCAAGCGCGGCCGCCATGTGAATTGGGTCGATCTGCGACATGAAATAGCGATCGGTAAAAATCATCACAGCAAACGTGCCCTGTGAGACGATCATGGGAATGGCAATTCTCATGAGCTCGAGCATCGTTTCTTTATTAAAATGTAGGCGCTGCAACAGCATGGTATTCACTATTTAATCGATGCGGATTCATCAGCTTCGGAGACGGCAAGCATGGTACGTGATTGAAAATTTTAAGACAACCTCAGGTCGAGCCATGTAGCTGTAAACTAGCGGCTCGGCGCAACTAAGCGAAGCGGTTGTAACTGCTTGTAGGTTAAACTGCGCCACAGCCATTCAGCAGGCCCGAAGCGATAGAATTGCAACCAGATCAGACTGAAAGTAATTTGGAAAACCCACACAACCAGCACCACTAGATAGACCTGATAACGTTGCAATTCACCGAACAAGCCAAGGCCGAAGCCCATAAAAATAAAATTACAGATAATAGACTGTGCTAGATAGTTGCTTAGGGCGAGTTGCCCTACAGCAGCAAGGGCCCTGCGGAACCAAGGAATTAAAGCATGCTTACTGATTAGCATGATTATTCCGATATAACCCAGCGCTAGAGAGAGCCGACCAATATCGTAGCTCGGCCGATATCCACCAGCCCAATAGATCTCGTATCCGCTATTAATATAGGTCGCAGTCTCGGAAAAGTTCAGTGGCAAGCCTAGGCCTATGCCAGCGATAGCAAGCAGCCAATAATCTCGTGAGCTTCGCGATGCATCTAGCAATCCCCATTTAAAAAACGCCATCCCCAATAGCATCATAGCTAGCACATCCCACAACGTGCTAAACAGTAAGACAACCGTTTGCAGCATAAAATTRAATGGCGCATAGGCGATGACRTTGTCGATGTAACCGGACTTCCTTGCCTTATACTCTARCTGRATTAGTTCAGGAGAAAGAAATTGCTCTTCGAGGAATGCATCCCAATCCGCCAGCGTCTGMKYGTTCTCAATGCTTAARCTTGTTCCCGCTGGCAACGATTCAACTGCTTTCACASCGYYRCGYARCGACTTAGCATCCATGTGCAAAGATACATGGATGATTCCTAGAAATAGGAAAATCGCTAGAGCGTATTTTGTCAAACGCGCCGCTGAAAAATCACGAAAGAAATACAGTAGCAATCCTGCCATGCCATAGGTGTAGAGAATATCGCCGGGCCAGATGAAAATATAGGCATTCACTAAGCCGAAAAAAATCAACAATACTGTGCGTCTATAGAAGAGCCCGCGCAGCAGGTCCACTTCGATATCGCGCTTGGCAAGAAAGATGAGCATGCCCGCACCGAATAGCATCGAAAAAATTGCGCGCATGCTGCCCTCAACCAACACATCCATTACAGCGAAGACAGCCAAGTTTACTCCCTCGGTAGCGCCATCAATTCTCGGGTCGGTATAGGCGGCAAARGGAAAGGCGAACACCARAATRTTCATCAGCAATATGCCAAGCAGCGCGAAGCCGCGAAGTACATCGAGAGACTGRATTCTGCTCTTGGCCGCAATGGGTGAAACTGTTAWGGCTGGGGCGYTCTGAATCATGTTCTCAGCATAGAGAGGAATGGCYACTGAAGCAATKAAGGSRMATGGAAGCCATCTATRGGATTATGCTATCTTAGATCAATATTGAGTTACACGATTCATCCTTTAATATGMGCTCGAAGTAAACAGGAACAAGCAATGAAATCACWMGTWTTCTCGTCGCTATCAGCATGTGCTCTGATACTCACCTTAGGGCTCTCAGCCACCGAGAGMRCRCACGCGCAGTCCATAGAYGACATAACCCTRAACGTCTACAAAGAAGTTACTTGCGGCTGCTGCGTTGGCTGGATCGCACACATAGACGAACGCGGYTTCGACTCTACTSTATTCCACCCAAGCGATATCTATGCTGTTAAAGAGGAGCTTGGTGTACTACCAAAATGGCAATCCTGTCACACAGCGGTATCCAAGGACGGCTATCTGTTCGAGGGTCACGTCCCTGCCAAATACATCAGCAAATTCTTAGCATCACCACCTACAAATGCTCTAGGTTTAGCAGTGCCAGGCATGCCGATGGGCAGTCCAGGAATGGAAATTGGCGATCGTTTCAATAGCTATGATGTGATTCTGATGAAGAAGGACGGCACTTCTGAAGTGTACGCCACTGTAAAAACCCAAGCCGAGCAGTACTGATACTGCAAGGCTGATAGGGAGCTAAGCGCTCCCTGCCTTTTCCCACTCTGTCTAGGGGCCGTATGAACGAACTAGAGTGACAAGAAGGAAAAGCTCTCGTTACAGTTATCTGGGTATCGCATAGCCTTTCACGATTGGCTTCTGATCAGCAACGCTATCCACGACCGACTGACTCACCACGTTTGTAAACCTCTGCCGGATGTTAAGCGGTCCGTGATTTGGTAGCTGGATGAACATAAGCCCGATCAGATCCTCTACCGGATCTGCATAGTACAATGTGCCGCGGGCTCCACCCCAGCCATAGCTGCCGGGAGACAAGGTATCGAATGAAACTGTCGGATCGACCAGCACACCGAAACCCAAACCAAAACCGTATCCCGGCCCACGAACGTAGACATCCTTGTCACCTGTGTGATTACTAATCATGAGATCGACGGTCATTCGGCCGAGTAGTCGAACGCCCTCTAATTCTCCGCCGTTCGCGATCATCTGTGCAAAGCGAATATAGTCAGACGATGTGCTATTCAGTCGACTCGTGCCGGGAAAATAGGTGGTCGGTTCAATGAACTGCGGTGCTATTTGCAACTCTGCCTCGTTTGCTTCGTTCAAGGTGTAGGTCGCTGCCACGCGCTCGACCTTGCTGCGAGGGATATTGTAGTAGGTGTCGACCATGCCGAGGGGTTCAAAGATCCGTTCCCGTAGAAACTGGTCAAGTGATTGACCAGAAATCTTCTCTACAAGTACGGCCACGAAGTCAGTTGATGTTCCATACAGCCAATGATCACCCGGGTGAAATGTACCAGGGATCATTGCCGCTCGAACAACACGTTCACCGAGCGTCGCAAACGGTTTTCCATTGTTACTTACCCACAGCATCTCCTCTGCAGATAGCCCGGAGTTTTCTGGATCGAGTGTCAATCCTGAGGTATGAGTCAGTACATGACGAATCGTGACTGGGCGCGCCTCTGGCACGCTTCGTTGGCGTGGCCCGTCGTTCACCAACACCATGTGATCGGCATATTCTGGTATCCAGTCTGAGATAGGATCGTCTAGTCGAAATCGTCCTTCTTCGAACAGCATCATCAGTGCGGTTGATACTATCGGCTTAGTCATCGATGCCAGATAAAAGATAGTATCGGTCGTCATTGGAATATCCTGTTCACGGTATTTCCAACCGAGCGCCGAGTGATGCACCACCTTACCGTGCCTAGCAACAAGTGTTACTGCGCCCGCGATCTGCTTGTCATCAATAAATCGTTGAAAATACTCGTCGATTCGAGCCAAACGCTCAGAGGAAATTCCGACAGATTCCGGCCTTGCCGTTGGCAATTTTTCTGACGCCCATCCAGTTGCCAAAGTCGCCGTCAATAAGCCAGCGAGAAAAATCCCTCGAACCAAAACTCTTGCTAACTCACTCTGTATTTTATTCATCGACCCCGCTCCTTCTTATAAAAGGGTGTAATAATTTTTGGTAGGTACTATCTCATCTAGTCAGCGCCAGCTCACTCCATGACTGCTTTCGCCAATAGCGGACATTAAAACTACTGGATATTTACTCTGACCCCAACCTAACCCCAACCTAAATCTCACCCCTTCGTGCAAACTGAATAATATTGTCTGCCGCGCGAAAGGCTAACGCCATGATTGTCATGGTGGGTTGCCCCCTACCGGATGTCACTAGCGAACTACCATCGACCATGAACAGATTCTCCACATCGTGGGATCTATTGAATTTGTCGACGACAGAAGTACTAGGATCGTTACCCATGCGGCAGGTACCTAGAAGATGCACGTTGCCCTCCTGACCATCCTCAGCGTAGAAACCAACAGATTTTGTAGCGCCAGCCACATCCAATAATTCCATAGTCTTGTCGTAGAAGAATTTCATCGTAGCGATGTCGTCCGGGTGGTCCGAGTAGGTAGTTCGCATCGCAGCTCGGCCCCACTTATCTTTCAAAACCGGGTCCAGAGTTACGGTATTGGTAGCCAAGGGCAGGGACGTAGTGTGCCCATCAAATGCCGCCGTATGGGTAAACTCTTTCTGCAAATTCTTCTTGTACTCGCTACCCCAAGTAGGACCGTTACCCAAAAGACCACCTGCTAGCGCCATATTCATGGGCCTGCCAGCACTAAAGTGCCGCGCATCGATACCGCCACCACCGTAGAAACCGAGGCTGGGGTCGAGCTCGTAAAAATCGTGTAATACGCGTGTTGCCGGAACACTCTTATGGGCATTAACCGGCTCATCGAACAGGCCGACAGCGGTAGAGTAACCATTGAACATGAGGTTTGTACCTACAACGCCGCTGGAATTAGCTAACCCATTTGGGTGTTGCTCAGATTCCGATGCCAATAGCAGTCGAGGCGTTTCCGCCCCATTTGCGCAGAGCACTACAGCCTTCGCTAGCTGCGCCTGCTCAGTGCCATCTTCTTCCCAGTAGAGAACTTCATTGGCACGACCGTTCTCGTCGGTATTGACCCGCGATACCGTACAGCCGGTGCGCAACTCGCAGTTGCCTGAAGCGAGAGCCAGAGGAATCATCGAAGCCATAGAGGATGACTTCGCATTGACCTCACAGCCGTAGCCGTTACAGAAACCGCAATGGATACAACCAGGGCGACCGTTATGAGGCTGTGACAAGATTGCCACCGGCGCCGGATACGGCGTAAGACCCATCTTTTTCGCAGCACGCTCTAATAAAACATCGGAGGACTTAACTGGCATCGGCGGGCAAGGGTATTCCCGAGACCGAGGCGGGTCCCAAGGACCTGCCAAACCCGACACGCCCACTTCCCAGTCTACTTTTGTGTAATAGGGTTCGAGATCGTCATAGCTGATGGGCCAGTCCGCAAAGTTCGTTCCGGCTATTGGACCGCGGACACTCGCCTCCATAAAATCGATGGGCCTGAAGCGCCAGAAGTTCCCAGAGAAATGCACGCTGCTTCCACCGACATTATGAGCATAGTCGAGCACGCTCTCCCGCGTCACGGTCTCTTCATCCACCGACTTTCTGAATGTCTGCGGATAACCCTGACGCGCACCCCAAGTGAGGTCTTTGTTTACATCGTAGCCCCATTCGTCGTGCTTAAAATCGGCAGCCTTTAAATGCGGCCCTTGCTCCAAGACAACGACTGAGAATCCCGCGGTTGAGAGTTCCTTCGCCATAACACCACCGGCTGCGCCGGAGCCAACAATGACGAAGTCCACTTCCTCACGAGTAGAGTAGCTTGGCTGAGTGCTTGCTTCTGCCATGTCTATTCTCCCCTCTGTGCATAGTCAGCGTCATAGAATCCGTAAGGTGGCTGCCAGGCATGACGATCTTCGAATCCGATAAGCTCATACCCAACTTTGTCGCGATTGCCACCGTATTCAGGAAGGGAGAACATGCCAGCAATTGTTAGGAAGCGAATGGTTCCAAAAAATTCTGTGTTTTCAAACTCTGTGAGCAGCTGGTCCTGTTGCTCTGGCTCCAACTCATGAAAGTAGGACACATTAAATTTTTGTGCCGCCGCAATCTGTATTTCCCTGAGACCAATGCGAAGCGTTTCATGTTCCGCCTCTCTTTTATCATTGAGTACGTTATCAATGAAGTAGATGACACCGGCCTCGGTTGCGCCTGGTGTCTCGTCGGTGGGGATTATTCGCGCCGCTACCGCATGAAGTTCCTGCGCCTCTTCTTCGGTAAGCACAGAAAATTCTTCATTGTTTAAAATTGCTTGTTTTGATCTCTCGCAAGAAACGAGAATTGCCGGTAGGCCTAATACGATAATTGAATTTTTGGCCGCAGCACTGGCAGATCTCAAAAATGCACGCCGAGAAAGCTGTGTATCGATCACTGGTGTTCCCCCCAATAATTTTTTACAGTCTATCACAGGCGAACATCTATAGAACAATCATCGCTCATGATACGCACCGCAAAACTATCCGAAACAACCCTACGCCTTTGTCTAGAAGCGCCTCCTTCTCCAGGAAACTATCTATGACAAAGCCCAGCCTCACTCTATCTCTTTGCGCCGGTCTATTCTTACCCTCACACAACCCCTCCGCCGAAGAGTCAGGTGGAACTGTAAGGCAATTGCAACTTAGACTATGCCGACCTCGCGAGGCCGAGTGGCAGTTAAGGAAAACTTGCTCTGTCACTTTTGGCGCTTTTACTGAGAACAAGCCCAGAAAGCTGAGCGCAAGCTAAGCAGACAATTAATCCGACGCTAACTCAGCACAATCTGAGCAAGATAACTGGCTATCTTGGAGGCTGGGATTGTCTACGCCGTCTGCTTCGATGGATTGAAAAAATCCACCTCTTCCGCATCAAGAGGAAACTGCAAGGCAGCGGCACTCTGCTCAATTCCGGCAAGCTCACGAATAGCCTGTTGCAAATGTTTAGGCTTGAGACCCACACCCGCACTAGAACTATCGACCTGTAACGTACTCGGATTAATATTCAACGCATTAT
>JAESUV010000179.1 GCA_016762975.1 Gammaproteobacteria bacterium
TGGCGCTGTATCATGTTGGGAGTGCTGATGACGTTCCTAGTGCCCTTCATTCTCTCTGTATTTGGCAGTACCTTGATCGTAGACAGCGAGGGTAATCCAGCAAACCTCCTAAACTACATCGCTATTTGTCTTACTGTGGCCATTGCGCCTAGGTTTTTTCTCGTCAACGTGTCTAACAGCGTGCTTAACGAGGCCCGAGCCACTAGTGACAAGGTCGATGCACTGCAATATCAATTAAAACAGCTGCAAGAGGAGTTACTTCCACTTATCGATACGGAGACGGAAGATGACAGTTTGACTGACGTGGTAATGGCGAATGAGCCAGACTCCCATGAACTGGATACAACCTCTTCTAAGGTGTTAAAGACCTTAGGGTGCGGAAGGTTTATCTATCGCTCTCTGCCAGGTTTATGCCACGAAGCAGATACCGACGAATCGACGATGGTTAAGACATTGGGCTTTCTTACGCTGAAATCCCTTGCCGGCCGGATAGGGGGCAGGAAAGGTGTGCGCTGGTATATCACTGAACGTGGCAGGAAGCTTGTCGAGATAGGGGCTTAGATAGAGAAAGGTCAAATAGACAGGGACAGCGGGTTCTGGCCCGAAACGTTCTCTTAATAAACCCCAGTAAAAGTAGGATATAGCCTTATCGATTGCTAGGGGGTTAGACTCTTTGATAGAACGGTAAGATCTGCTTTTACCTGTATTAATAGCGGGCTGATGTTTACAATACCGCACGTAAATTAAGCAGTGGAAAAGATTGATGAATTTTACCGGTACCGACGAATACGTAGCGACAGATGAATTGCAGTTAGCAGTCAACGCGGCAATTGCACTACAGAAACCCCTATTAATCAAAGGCGAGCCCGGTACGGGTAAGACGATGTTGGCGGAGCAGATTGCCAAATCATTGGACCTGCCTCTGATCCAATGGCATATCAAATCAACTACTAAGGCACAGCAAGGCCTCTATGAATACGATGCGGTCTCGCGATTGCGCGATTCACAGTTAGGCGACGATAAGGTGCATGATATCGGCAACTATATCGTGCCAGGCAAGCTCTGGGAGTCGTTTGAATCCGGCGAGAAATCAATACTGTTGATCGATGAGATAGACAAAGCCGATATTGAATTTCCAAACGACCTGCTGTTGGAGCTTGATAAGATGGAATTCTTCGTCTATGAGACGAAGGAATTGATTAAAGCGAAAACGCGGCCTATCGTTATTATTACGAGTAACAACGAGAAAGAACTCCCCGATGCTTTTCTTCGTCGCTGTTTCTTTCACTACATCGAATTTCCAGATTCTCAAACGATGGAAAGAATAGTCGATGTGCATTATCCAAACCTCAAGAAGGAATTGCTCTCTCAAGCGATGGATGTGTTTTTCGATATACGAAAAATACCAGGCCTGAAGAAGAAGCCATCGACATCAGAGCTAATTGATTGGCTGAAGTTATTGATGGCCGACGACATTCCCGCAGATGTACTAAAGAATCACAGCGTAAAGAATGCTATCCCACCTTTGTATGGCGCGTTGTTGAAAAACGAGCAAGATGTGCATTTATTAGAGAAATTGGCTTTCATGCATAGAGCGAAGCGCTAAGCCTCGGGCAGCTTGATCTCAGACCTAACAGGGGTTCGTTTATGCTGATCAATTTTTTTATGACCCTCAAGGCGGAGCGGCTTCCCGTCTCCTTTACTGAGCTATTCTCCTTGCTGGAATGTCTGAAGCAAAATGTAATCTTCGCGAATGTCGAAGAATTTTACTATCTGTCGCGTATGTGTTTCGTCAAAGACGAAAAAAACTTCGATAAGTTCGACATAGCCTTCGGCAAATACTTCGAGAACGTCGACGCGATCAATGATCTCGCAATGTATGAAATACCGGATGACTGGCTACGCAAGCAGATGGAGTCGATGCTAAGCGATGAAGAGAAAGCTAAAATCGAGGCGCTAGGAGGCCTGGAGAAGCTTATGGAAGAATTCCGTAAGCGAATGGACGAGCAGCAGAAAAGACACGAGGGTGGTAACAAGTGGATCGGTACTGGAGGCACATCACCGTTTGGGGCCTATGGATACAACCCTGAAGGAATTCGCATCGGCCAGCAAGGGGGGCGCAACGGGAGCGCGGTCAAAGTATGGGACAAACGTAACTATCGCGACCTCGACGACTCTGTAGAGATCGGAACTAGAAACATCAAGATGGCGCTGCGTCGGCTACGTAAATTTGCAAGAACCGGTGCGGCGGAAGAACTNGATATTAACGACACCATCTTATCGACCGCTAAAAATGCGGGGCTCCTCGACATCAAGATGGTGCCGGAGCGCCACAACTCGGTGAAGGTCTTGCTATTTTTCGATGTGGGTGGATCAATGGACCCGCACGTTAAGTTATGCGAGGAATTGTTTTCCGCCGCGCGTACAGAATTCAAACATCTTAAATATTTCTATTTCCACAACTTCATCTACGAGTCGGTATGGACAAAGAGTGTTAGGCGTCACGCAGAGACGACATCGACGTTTGACATACTGCATAAGTACTCAAAGGACTACAAAGTCATATTCGTAGGAGATGCTACTATGGCTCCTTACGAGGTAACTCACGTCGGAGGCAGTATCGAGCACTACAACGATGAGGCGGGTGCGGTGTGGATAAAGCGACTCACAGATGTGTTCRATAATRTCGTSTGGATYAAYCCAACKCCYAAAGAATWTTGGGAGCACAGTTACTCGATASAAGTGGTCAGAGARCTCGTAGAAGATCGAATGTTTCCTCTTTCTGTTAAGGGTCTGGAAGAAGCCATGACCCTGTTGACGAAGTAATGACTATGATCGAGAAGCTTAGCGAAGACTTGCGTCCMGAAAAATTTTCAAAGCTATCGCAAGTARTCGATTACTTCTGTAGCGAACATGCGCAATTGCCTGCGTTCACAAGCTTTGGAAGAACTCTAGATTACAGTGAGGTAAGTGAATTAAGCGATCGCTTCGCGCACTATCTGATTACTCAAACGAATCTGAAGCCTGGTGATAGGATAGCGATTCAACTGCCGAATATTCTTCAGTTTCCTATCGCTTTCTATGGTGCGACTCGAGCCGGCTTAATAGTAGTTAATACGAAYCCTCTGTATACAGCTCAAGAGATGGTTCATCAGTTCAAGGACTCGGGTGTTACAGGTATTGTGATACTGGCTAACTTCTGCGAMAAGTTNRRRAAANATATTGCCTGAAACCGMAATCGAAACGGTTATCGTGACTCAGYTGGGMGATGTTCAAAAACCTTTCAAGCGTCATCTAATTAACTTTGYKATGAAATACATTCGTAGRCTAGTTCCGGCCTAYTCGCTGAGCARCACKATAGACTTYCAARCAGTAATTAGTRCGGCSGYACCCAAATTCGACTATCCCGAAGCGGGCCAGGGCGATGACATTGCCTTGATTCTGTATACGGGGGGCACGACTGGTTTTGCCAAGGGCGCCATGYTGAGCCACAATAATTTGATTGTGAATATGATGCAGCTACGTTCTCGCTGCCTTAGCGTGATCGAGGATAGGATTGAAAGCATCCTAGCTCCGCTGCCGATGTATCACAGCTACGCATTTCTACTGCACTGTTTGATGATTCCCTACGGGGGGAATCACAGTATTTTGGTAGCGAATCCTAGAGACATTGCCGGACTAATTAAACTGTTCAAGGAAAGGTCGATCACTGGTCTTGTAGGTATTAACACCTTGTATCTTGCTTTACTGCGGCACGAAGATTTTTCTAGTATCGATTTTAGCGCCATGAAATTTTGCGGGGCAGGTGGCATGGCCACGACGACCTCCGTTAGTGAAGAATGGACTAAGGCGACGGGTAGCCCAATCTACGAAGGCTACGGTTTAACGGAATGTTCACCAGTTGTGGCTATTACTATTCCTGGCCAGGAGCGTGCTGGTACCGTAGGCCCAGTTGTGCCGGAGACCGAAACAAAGGTCATGAGTGATGAGGGTGTTGAGGTTGCAACAGGTGAGCGCGGCGAGCTTTGGGTTCGCGGGCCGCAAGTGATGCGGGGTTATTGGCAGCAGAAGGAAGAGACGGCAGAGGCGCTGACCACTGACGGTTGGTTCAAAACCGGCGACTATGTGGAAATCAGTGATGATGGCCATGTCTCGATCGTCGATCGAAAAAAAGACATGATTCTTGTCTCAGGCTTTAATGTTTTTCCTAATGAAATCGAAGACTGGGTCAATCGGCATCCGGATGTTTTAGAATGTGCTGCGGTAGGAATACCGTCAGAAAAAACCGGTGAGTCGATCAGGCTTTTTATTGTGCCTCGCCAAAAAGATGTCGATATAGAGTCTGTGCGAGCACATTGCAAGGAAGGGCTGACGGCGTACAAGTTGCCTCGTGAATTCGTCCTTATCAAAGACATTCCTAAATCAATAATTGGGAAGATTTTACATCGAGAATTGCGTAAGAAGGTCTAGCCGAGCCTTTATTCCAACTATGCAACAAACCCTAGTCAATCCTTAGTCAAAACGCAAAAGCAGAAAATCTTGTTAGATTCGTTGAAGCAGAAGCTCGATACATGTCAGCTCGCAGATGTTTTCCACTTGCGGAATGCGCTAAGAAAAATCGAGCGTGATAATTTGTCAGAGAGGGCTTTGACGTCTTCTACAGCGACTCTCAAAGCTGCTATCGAAAAATCTCAGCGTGCCTGCGAATTAAGGCGCGCAGCGATTCCGGTGAAGATTGCCTATCCAGAAAATCTCCCCGTCAGCGCCCGTGCAGCGGAAATTGCAGAATTACTCAGTCAGCACCAAGTGCTAATCGTTGCTGGAGATACCGGCTCAGGAAAGACCACTCAACTACCGAAGATCTGTCTCCAAGCTGGGTTTGGCATACGCGGCCTTATTGGTCACACTCAACCCAGGCGTTTGGCCGCATTGTCGGTTGCCAATCGAATCGCCGATGAACTGGGTGTAGAGGTTGGTGCTGGAGTCGGTTCGCAAATTCGTTTCAAGGATAATACGAGTGAGCAGAGCTTCCTGAAGTTAATGACAGACGGCATTTTGCTCGCTGAAATYCAACAAGACAAGTTCCTGAAYAAATATGAAGTRCTAATYATCGATGAGGCGCATGAGCGTTCACTCAATATCGATTTCYTGCTCGGCTACCTTAAACAGCTATTACAYAAGCGYAAARAYCTTAARTTGATTATCACTTCGGCKACKATCGATGTTGAGAAATTTTCMRCACATTTTAACAATGCACCAATCGTGGCGGTTTCCGGTAGAACCTATCCAGTCGAGACTCGGTATACGCCTCTCGTGGAGRACTCMACAGAGCAGATCGACGACGATCTACAGATAGATGGCATAATCAAAGCCGTCGAAGATATTGTTAAGAGCGATAAAAAAAAGGGCTCGTCAAGCGGAGATATTCTGGTGTTTCTCAGTAGCGAACGAGAAATTCGTGCTACCGCGACGAAACTGCGCAAGCAAAAATACCGAGACGTCGAAATCCTACCTCTGTATGGAAGGCTGCGTTATTCGGAGCAAATAAAAATATTTAAACCAGCCCGGGGAAGAAAGATTGTCTTGGCCACGAATGTTGCTGAGACATCGATTACAGTTCCTGGCATCAACACTGTTATCGATACGGGGCTTGCTAGGATAAGCCGCTATTCGCTGCAGAGCAAAGTGCAGCGTCTACCGATCGAGGCCATATCTCAAGCGAGCGCGAATCAGCGTAAGGGGCGTTGCGGTCGCATGGCCGACGGTGTCTGTATTCGTCTGTATGCGGAGAGCGATTTCGATTCGCGGCCCGAATTCACCGACCCGGAAGTCATGCGGACTAACCTCGCCTCCGTAATATTGCGTATGAAGCACCTACGGTTAGGCGAAATTGAACAATTCCCCTTTCTCGATGCCCCCGAACCCAAGGCTATTAACGAAGGAATGAAACTGCTCATCGAGCTAGATGCCTTGAGTAATTCACGGCAGCTGACTGATAGCGGTCGCAAGATGGCTGTTCTGCCTGTAGATCCCCGGTATGCGCGAATGCTGATTACTGCCAGCACGCAAAACTGTTTAAGGGAACTGCAGATCGTAGTCAGCGCGCTTAGCATTCAAGATCCGAGGGAAATATCTAGCGAAAACAGGCAGCAGGCTATGCAGCAATTAGCCCAGTTTAATCACGAGGATTCTGACTTTCTAAGCCTAGTAAAGCTATGGGATGACTACGAGAAGAAGAGGCAAGACCTGAATCAAGGCCAGCTGCGCAAGCACTGTAAGAAATACTTTCTCTCGTATATGCGCATGCGTGAATGGCGCGAGGTCCATCATCAATTGCTTCTCTCTTGTCAGAAGATCGGTCTTCGCATGAACAGCGAGGCGGGTGACTATGAGGCTATCCATAAAAGTCTGATCAGCGGCTCCTTAAACCAGATAGCGAAGCGCCTAGAGGGACGAAACTATCGCGGCAATCGGAATAAGACTTTCTCCTTGTTCTCTACTTCAGTCTTGGCTAGCAAGGGTGCGAAATGGATAGTTAGCGGCGAGCAGATTGAGACGTCGCAGACTTTCGCAACTTCCGCTGCCAAGATTCAGCCAGAGTGGATCGAAGAGATGGCCCTGCATCTCGTGAAACGGGAGTACTTTGAACCGCATTGGAGCAAAAAACGTCAACAGGTAATGGCCTACGAAAAAGTTCAGCTCTATGGCCTCGTAATCATTGAGAAGGGGTTGCTAAGTTACAGCAAGATTGACCCCAAAGCTTCCAGAGCGCTCTTCATCCAAGAGGGCTTGATTGCTGGCGAAGTGTCTACCCGCCTAAAGGTTTATCAGCAGAATCGCGAATTGCTTGCCTCTCTCGCAAAGCAAGAAGAGAAGATGCGAAGGCCAGATCTGCTGGTAGCCGATCGCGACGTCGCTGCGTTCTACGAGCAACGCCTGCCAGAAACGGTATGTTCTACTCGCGACTTTGAAGCGTGGGTTCGCAAGCAAGGCGAGACCGCGGAAAAATCCCTATTGATGACTATTGATAATCTAACCGACTCAGATGATGCGATGGATGTGTTGCATTCGTTTCCGGATGCGGCGGCTGTATACAAGAACAACCTGCGGCTCGATTACGTTTTTGAGCCGGGCAGCAAGACCGATGGCGCCACCTTGGAAGTGCCAGTAGAAATGGTTGGTCAACTGCAGCAAGCAGATCTCGACTGGGCCGTGCCGGGAAATTTGGCAGAGAAATGCACAGCGCTGATTAAGGGTTTACCGAAATCCCGTCGTAAGAACTTTATACCGGTGAATGCGTTTGTTGCTCAAGCTTGTCAGCAGATGTCGAGTAAAGACGGAGATATAATTACCGCTCTGCTGTCACAGATTCGCAACCTCAAGGGCCTAGAGTTAGATAGGCAGGAGTTTGAGCAGATTGACCTGCCTGCACACCTGATTACTAAAATCCGCGTAATGCAGGGTTCAAAGAAAGAGATAGCGTTTGCGGGAAGTATTCGGGAGGTAAGGGAGCAACTTCAGCTACAGGGTTTGTTGGAAAACGGCGAAAATAGCCTTGTCTCTGGTGATGCTCATCACAGGCAAGGGGTAGATTCTGGCTATAATCACTCCTTAGAAGGTAGCGGTGCCAAAGATTGGATTTTTGAGGACCTGCCAGAGCAAATCGAGATAGGAGATTCTTTAAAGCTAATTCGCTTCCCGGCTCTCGTCGATGAGGGTGAAACTGTAGGGGTTCGTCTGTTTTCTGACAAATTCCTCGCACAGCAGAAGCACAAGCAAGGTTTAGTAAAGCTATACCAATTAAGGAGTATYCAGCAGCACAATCAGYTGAAGAAGAGGTTTCTCAGGCTAGCYGATACGCTGGTACTGAAAGCACCTTTYCCGTTGGCCCAATTAACACTAGATGCCGCCTGGRTTAGTTACATAGCWGCTTTTGATCTTGACGATTCAATGCCGCGTAGCAAAGWWGAATTCGAGCRGCGTTTAMACGSGGGTAAGTCTAAAGTYCTTACACTCAYGGAAAARATAGAATCGCTGTTTGTTGASGTTATTAATCAGCATTACGAAATAAGCCGCGTTCTGTCGRCACTAAAGGAGGGGGCTCTAGCCTAYGTCGTTGAAGATATAGAGAGTCAGCTTGRYTCGCTCCTTCATGAAGGCTTTCTCTCKGAGACCGGCTTAGKGTGGTTTACGCAGTATCCTCGGTAYTTGAAGGCGGTATYGATGCGTTTGAKCAAGGCCCCCCACATGGGGGATAAAGATCGACTCAATACCGAGCTACTATCCCAATATCAAATTAGATATAGGAAGCTGCAAGCAAAGGCAACGAGCAGTAATAAAGAGGAATTACTTAGGCTGCGCTGGATGCTGGAAGAGTTTCGAGTGTCAGTGTTTGCGCAAAAGTTAGGGACGCACATACCGGTTTCCGAAAAGCGTCTAGACAA
>JAESUV010000242.1 GCA_016762975.1 Gammaproteobacteria bacterium
TGGCGGCAGTCTCAGTGAGCTCTTTTGATAGGGTGCTTGTAAGTGAGGAGGCAAGAGAAGGTGAACTCTATTTCGCCGCTTATCAATATTCAGACCGACAAGGGGTAGAGTTAGTTGGTAGGGAACAGGTAGCGCTGATAGAAAATTTGGACGCGCTGCCCGCGGACTTGGCAAGCTCTAGTTGGTTTCTTGCCGGCGGTGGTTGGGCAAGACAGGCGGAAATCCTGCAACATCTCGGTTGTACAGCGAGTGCTGAGCCTCAAACGCCCGTGATAGGGAATCAACTAATAGCAAAACTGGCGTTGCAGCGCTTTAACTGCAATGAAGCGGTCGATGCTGCAGCGCTGCGGCCAAACTACGTTAAAGAGCAATTGGATTATACTTAGCCTGATTCNGGGCGTTGGTAYTAYATTRGTAYTRCATTRGWACTRMATTGGAACTAAATTGGAACTAGMGGAACTAGATTTTTTYCAGGTAACATTCTTGGCTGTGCTACAGGGAGCCACGGAATTCCTRCCTATTTCTTCCTCRGGGCATTTGATATTGCCCTCGCTCTTGTTTGCTTGGAACGACCAGGGKCTTACCTTTGATGTCGCTGTGCACGTGGGAACACTATTCGCGGTATTGGTTTTCTTCAGGCACGATCTCCAGCGTCTACTCCTCGCTCTGACATCGAGCGTATTTCGAAGAGAACATTCGGTAGATTCGAGATTAGCCTATATGCTACTCGCTACAACGATTCCCGCAGGCCTTGCTGGTCTACTATTTGCTTCACAAGTAGAGCAGTACGGTCGTTCGCTTATGCTCATCGGCGTTACATCAATCGCTTTTGGCTTGTTGCTGCTTGTTTCCGACCGCGCCGGCACAAAGCAACGCTCGCTAGCTGACATGGACTGGAAAACAGCGTTGCTAATCGGCTTTTCTCAAGTGCTAGCATTGATCCCCGGCACTTCCCGTTCTGGCGTAACGATGACTGCCGCGCTTTTCTGCAATCTAGATAGAGCTGCCGCCGCACGTTTCTCATTTTTGTTGGCGATTCCGATCATTACAGCTTCGGGCCTGCTAAGAGGCATCGATTTGCTTGCCGCAGGCACAGAGTCAGTTGAATGGCTTGTCTTACTGTATGCGATCTTTATCTCGGCCTTTGTCGCGTATTTTTGCATTCACTACTTTCTGCGATTGATCGAGAGGTTTGGTTTTCTGCCTTTTGTCGTATACCGAGTCTTGCTCGGTATTGCGCTGATACTCTTGTCCTTGTGAAAATAGCGGTAGCTAGAACAGGTCCCGATCCGACAGAGCGGGAAATCAAGTTATCTACTGATCTCGATTTGCCTACGATAGAATTGCCGCACGCCTACTTGCCTAGAGAAGTCAGAGATTTCGACTATCTTCTAACTTACCGTGACTCAAGGCTATTACTACAGAGTGCCGGAGACACCCAAACGGGTGAGCTGTGTATTGATTTTTCCGATGCTAAGCTAAATTTTCGTGCGAACAGCTCAATTAGGAATCAAAATATCGCCAAAGCGTTGGGGCTAAAAGGTGGTTTGAGACCTGTGGTGCTCGATGCGACTGCAGGCTTGGGCAAGGACGCATTTCTTATGGCGAGTCTGGGGTGCGAAGTCTCTCTGTTAGAACGCTCGAAGGTGGTTCACGCACTCTTGGCTGATGGTCTAAATCGGCTTGAATACTACGAGCAAGGAATTGCCACTATCCTAATGAGGATGGATCTTCGTTTTGGGGATTTGTTGGAATTCAAGGCGGACTCGAGACAGTTCGATGTTGTATATCTCGATCCTATGTTCCCGCCGCGGCGCAAGAGCGCGAAGGTAAAGAAAGACATGGCCCTTTTGCAACAGCTACTCGGTCATCAGACTGATGGTGCACAGCTGCTTGATTGCGCGAAGTCTCTAGCGAAGAAGCGGGTAGTGGTTAAGCGGGCAAAGCTCTCACCGCATCTAGGGTCAGGCAAGCCAGACATCGAATTTAAAGGCAGCAGCAGCCGCTACGACGTCTACCTTATCGCTTCGGGCATAAGCTGAGACTTCTAGCTAACGAGTGCCTGTAACACGCTCTGATAGACGTCTGATAGCTTGTCTAACTCAGTGACGGTTATCTTTTCATTAATCTGATGGATAGTTGCATTGCAGGGGCCGAGTTCAACAATTTCAGCGCCAGTGGGTGCGATAAAACGGCCATCGGAAGTGCCGCCCGCGGTTGAGCGCTCGGTTACTAGTCCACAATGTTGATGAATGCTTTCAGCAACTGCCTCGACGAGCCTTCCGGACTCTGTCAAAAATGGTTCTCCCGAAAGGTTCCAATCGATCTGGTAATTGAGGTCAGCCTCGTCAAGTAGCGCAGTAACGCGCGACTGAATAGCAGCGGCATCCAGTTCAGTGGAGAAGCGAAAGTTGAAATCGACTTCTACCTGTCCTGGAATTACATTGGTGGCACCAGTGCCTCCATTGAAATTTGAAATTTGAAAGCTGGTTGCTGGAAACGAAGCATTGCCTTCATCCCAGGTGATGTCAGTTAGGTGTGCGAGTACTGGCAAGGCCTTATGTATTGGGTTGATCGCGAGCTGTGGATAGGCCACGTGACCCTGAGTACCTTTGATGAGGAGTTTCGCACCCAATGAGCCGCGTCGCCCGATCTTGATAGTATCGCCCAGCTGTTCGCTGCTACTAGGTTCTCCCACCAAGCAATAGTCGATGGTGATACCTCGACTATCGAGTTCTTTCATGACTCTTTGTGTGCCATTGATGGCAATGCCTTCCTCGTCGCTGGTGATGAGGAAGCCGATACGGGCTTTGACCGCAGATTCTGCGAGAAAGCGTTCGGTCGCTGTAATCATGGCAGCGATACTGCCTTTCATATCGGCGGCACCTCTGCCGTGCAGGAAGCCATCAGCTACTGTGGCGCTAAAGGGGGGGTATTGCCACTTGTTCTCTGGGCCGGTTGGCACAACATCAGTGTGGCCCGCAAAGACGAACAGGGGGCCGCTGCTGCCTAGAGTAGCCCACAGGTTCGTCACGTCCTCAAATTGAAGTGTTTCAACACTAAATCCGGCGGCGCTTAGTCGCTGTGCGATCAGCTCCTGACAACCTTCGTCAGAGGGTGTTACCGAGGGGCGTTGCATTAGCTGCCTTGCAAGTTCGAGAGATGCACTCATGGGCTTTTCTTTATCTGTTGGTAGTTGCTATTTATTTAACTGACCTGCACGAGTTAGTTATGACTGTGCAGATCATCGTTAAGGCTGATAGAGGACTTTAGCGGGAGGCATTCAACGCCACCGGAAAGTGAGTTACGCCTAAAAAGCAAATTTTCGACGCCAACCAATTCTTTTGCCTTCACTGTTTTTAATAATGCGCCATCGGCCCCGAGCACGTTTAATTTCGTACCGGCGGTAAGGTATAAGCCAGCCTCGACTGTGCAGCCATTCGCGAGAGGGATGCCTAGTCCTGCGTTGGCGCCAATTAGGCAGTTCTCTCCAACAGAAATGACTTCGGTACCGCCACCGGAAAGAGTGCCCATGGTGCTGCAGCCCCCGCCAAGGTCGCTGTTTGCGCCGACCATCACTCCCGCAGAAATACGGCCTTCCACCATCGCTGGCCCTTCGGTGCCTGCATTAAAATTTACGAAGCCTTCGTGCATGACCGTCGTGCCGGCTCCGAGATAGGCCCCGAGACGAACTCGGGCGCTATGGGCGATACGGACACCTGCTGGAACGACATAACTAGTCATCTTAGGAAACTTGTCTACAGAGGCAACTTCAAGGGTTGTACCCGCAAGTCTGGCTGCCAGTTGGCGTTCAGCTAATTCTTCTAAGTCAATTGCGCCTTCGTTAGTCCAGGCTAAATTATGCAATACCGCAAATAGGCCATCAAGGTTGAGCGAATGCGGTTTGGCGAGACGGTGCGAGAGCAGGTGAAGCTTGAGGTAAGCTTCTGCAACGCTCAATGGAGCACTGTCCTCGAATAATACGCAGAGAATGAGCTGGCCTTGGCCCTCATTCATTTGCTTCACTTGCTTGGCGTGTTCAGCAAAATTAGCTTCGAGCAGTGCGGAGGTAAGTGTTGACGCCGAATTCGCATCGATCTGAACAGCTGTATTCTCGCCTGATGGAATTGAGCAGCTAGCCAGCAGCAAGCTGCTCAGCACTGTATCTGGGCTCAGCAGTGGCCGTGGATAGTAGACTTCGATGATCTCGTTTTTCGCATTGCGAGTTGCCAGACCTAGGCCTAGGCTATGTATTGTTGCATCAATCATGGTGTGATGATCCTTTGGGTGCCACAGAATGAATTAGAGGTTTTAAGTTTGTGCTAGCGCTTGAATTTGGTCCTTGTCGAATCCGAGCAACCATCTGCCTTGGCTCTCGATAATGGGTCGCTTGATGATCGAATTGTTCTCGCTCATAATTTTGATGGCAGATGCCTCGCTTAGATTTTGTTTAACAGCATCGGGTAATTTTCGCCATGTACTTCCCCGTGTATTGACGAGTAACTTGAAATCGAAGTGCTTAAGGAACTTTTTAATCAGTGCCTCGTCACAGCCAAGCTTCTTGTAGTCATGAAAGTCATAGTCGACTCCCAATTCGGCGAGCAAAGAGCGTGTTTTCTTGATGGTGTCGCAGTTGTTTATTCCGTAGAGCGTGGTCATGGTTGGTTTTCTAAATGCTGGTTGTTAATAGGATTGTTAATAGGCTTGTAAAGTCGCTTAGGTCTTGAGTCGTTGTTCGAGGTCGATTTTTAGTTCTGAGCTTATCTTATCTATTAGGTCTTGATCTTCGATAGGCTTATTGGACTGGTCAGTTACGAAAAACAAATCCTCTACGCGTTCGCCAAGAGTAGTGATGCGCGCATCCTGAAGATTTATTTGATGTTCTGCAAACACTTTTCCTATAGTGGCGAGAATGCCAGATTGATCTGGGCAGTTAATCTCGACGGTCGAATAATTCTTGCCAGGAGAATTGAGCCAATTTATATCGATGGTGTGACTGAAATATTTATCCTTTCGGCTGCGGCGGATACGAGAAGGGGCAATGGCAGACATATCTGAATGTAGATATTCAGTTACCACTTTTTCTAATTCGGCGAGACGCGTCGGATTGTTGCCTACTGGCTTGCCCGATGATTCGAGCACTGTATAGGTGTTTATGCAGTAGTCGTTGTCCGACGTAAAAATCCGCGCGCCTTGAATGTTCAGGTTTAGCTTCTCAAAAGCAGCAGCAATCCTGGCGAAGAGGTAGCTGCTGTTCTTGGTGTAGATAAATATCTGCGTGGCGCCTTCGAGCGCGTTCTGAATTAAGCAGTCAGTCGATACTAGAGGGCCTGAGCCGGGAAATGATGCGATGGCTTCCGTATGCCAAACAATATTTGCAGCAGACTCACGTAAAAAATATTCGTCATTGGAATTCGCCCAAATTTTCTGGATGCGCTCTTCATCGATGCCATGCTCGGCCAGTTTATTGAGGGCCGTTTCCTTCTTGTCACTAATGCGATCTTCTCTATTACGGGGGTTCTCAAGTCCGAGTCGCAACGCGCGCTTAGTATTAAAATACAGTTGCTTCATCAAGCTGGCGCGCCAGCTATTCCATAATTCAGGGTTGGTCGCGCGAATGTCAGCCACAGTCATCGCATAGAGGTAGTCGAGATGTAACTTGTCGCCCATTAATGTAGCGAACTCATGGATCACCTCAGGGTCGTTGATGTCTCTGCGCTGAGCTGTCATCGACATAAACAAGTGCTTGCTGACTAGCCAGACGACAAGCTTGGTGTCCCAATTGCTGAGCCTATGTCGGACGCAGAAATCCTCGGCATCTTTCATGCCTAAGGCCGAGTGATCACCACCACGGCCCTTAGCGATGTCGTGATAGAGGCCTGCGATATAGAGCAATTCCACTTTCGGTAGATTCTTGTGGATATGTGCTGCCACCGGATATTCCTCAGCGGCATCGGGTAGCCTGAACCGACGCATGTTCTCGACTACTTGCAGTGTGTGAGCATCGACAGTGTAAATATGGAAAAGGTCGTGTTGCATCTGTCCCGTTATCTGCTCAAATTCCGGTAGGTATCTACCTAGAATGCCATAGCGAGCCATTCTGCGAATCTGCAGCGTCATCTTGTGCGGCGATCGCATGAGCTCCATGAACAGGGTGACATTTCGAATATCGTTTCTATAATCTTCGTCGATGAGGCGTCGATTGTCGCGCAGTAGGCGAACTGTCGACGCGCGAATCGCTTGGATCTTTGGGTTCTGTGCCATCAGGACGAAGACTTCTAATAGCGCCGATGGATGGCGCTTGAAAACATCCGGGCTTGTCACCTCGATGTAGTCATTCCGAATCTGAAAGCGATTGTTTATCTTCTTAATCTTTACCCGTTCACCCTCGCGAAGTATGGCTTCATCGAAGTGTTGTAAGAGCACATCGTTGAGCGCTCGCATATTCGCCACTGCGCGGTAATATTGCTTCATCAGCTTCTCGACACCGAGGCTCTTATCATCATCCTTGTAGCCGAAAAGTTTCGCGAGCTCTCTCTGCTTATCGAACAACAAGCGGTCCTCGCGCCGGCCTTCAAGAAAGTGCAGGCCATAGCGGAGCTTCCAAAGAAACTGCTGCCCCTTGTTGAGCATCGTCATCTCGGATTCTTTCAGGAAACCGGCCTTGACTAGATCCTGAAACGTACCGGCACCGAAATGTCGCTTCGCTACCCATGCGATAGTCTGTATGTCTCGAAGGCCGCCGGGTGACGTCTTAACATTCGGTTCGAGCGCATAGTCGACACCATGGTACTTCTCATGTCGTGCGTTCTGCTCGTCCCACTTTGCCCGCAGGAATTGCTTGATCGGCCAGACACGCTTTCCGGTGGTCAGGGCGTACATCTCGCTCTGCAATTCTGTTGGGCCACAGATGGTGCGCGATTCCATCAGCGCTGTGGCCACAGTTATGTCATTGATAGCTTCGCTCCGGCATTGCTTGATGGAGCGYACGCTTTGGCCAATTTCGAGRCCGATATCCCAGAGCAGRGTGCAGAAGGAGCTAATGCARCTCTTATAACGGCTGGCATTATTCTTACGYGTAAGAATGAGCAAATCGATGTCGGAATGGGGRAGTAGTTCGCCACGGCCATAGCCACCAACTGCGACGAGTGAGATATCTTGATCAATCGGCCATGGTTGAGCCTGCCAAGCGATTTTTAATATCTGATCYACAACCCAGGCGCGACCGAATACTATCTCGGTGATTTTGAGATTCGCTTTGTAACGTTCATCGAGGATATTGCTAGCGGCTTTTAAAGCCTGCTTAAGAGGTTTAACCTGATTGCTAGAGCTTTTGAATTCTGCTTGCAGAGCTGTGATGTCGAGCAGTTTAGCGCCTAGCTCAAAATCACCGTCGCTGTATTCTTCATCAATTGCTAAGGTATCTGGATTCAAAACGATTCGCTGGAGCGTCGAGTAAAGACCTCACAGCCATCACTGTTTACAAGCATAGTGTGCTCCCACTGCGCTGAAAGTCTTCGATCTTTTGTGGTTACCGTCCAGCCGTCTTTCTTGGATAGTTTGGTGAAGCGAGTCCCTGCATTTAGCATAGGCTCGATGGTAAATGTCATGCCTTCTACTAGTGCCGTTCCGCTGTTAGGTTTGCCGAAATGAAGTACCTGAGGCTCTTCATGAAAAATGCGGCCGATGCCATGCCCGCAATACTCTCTCACGATAGAATAATTATGGGCCTCGCCATGTTGCTGAATGATATGTCCTATATCGCCAAGCGTAACGCCAGGCTTAACAATGTCGATAGCCTTGTACAGGCATTCCTGCGTGACTTTGATAAGACGCTTCGCATGCTCGGGTACGTCGCCGACGCAGAACATTTTGCTGGTGTCGCCATGAAAACCGTTTTTTATTACAGTGACATCGATGTTAATGATGTCGCCCGACTTGAGGGTCTTGCCATCGCTGGGAATACCGTGACAGATAACGTGGTTTACCGAGGTACAGATGGATTTAGGAAAGCCGTTGTAATTCAGTGGGGCAGGAATGGCCTTCTGCACATCGACAATGTAATTGTGGCAGATTTTATCTAGCTCGCCAGTGTCAACCCCAGGTTGGACGTGTGGGCCAATCATATCCAAGACCTCAGAGGCCAGTTTGCCGGCTATCCGCATTTTAACAATGTCGTCGGCTGTTTTAATATGAATCGTCATCGAAGTGCCCGTTGTTTCCCCAGTTGTTGCCGGCAATACTGTTAGCGGCAAAAGCTGGGTATTGTAATGCAGGCGCCTCCTTTGTAACAGGGGATTCCAGCTTTCAAGTGAGGATGAAAGCGGCTTGGAATGGGCGATAGAGAGCATTTGTCCATTGGCTTGAATTCGATATT
>JAESUV010000243.1 GCA_016762975.1 Gammaproteobacteria bacterium
GCCAGCATTCTCTCCCAATGGTGAGTATTTGGCTTTTTCTAGCAAGCGTGGCGAAGGAGAGGATGCCAAGACTCAGGTCTGGTTAATGTCTCTATTCGGAGGAGAGGCGCGGCAACTTACCTCTCTGCCAGAGGATGTAACATCCTTCAAGTGGTCGCCCGATGGCAGCCGAATCGCCCTAACGATGCAGGAGCCCTTAAGTGCAGATCGCAAAAAACAGCAAGAGGAAAAGCGTGACGTAATTCTAGTAGATCAGCAGCCTCGCTATAGGCACCTTCATGTCTTTTCTGTGAATCCTGAGAACGAAGCCTTACAAAAGCCAGCACAATTAAGTGAAGGAAATCTTGTTGTTGGTAGTTTCGACTGGTCGCCTGACGGAAACGAAATTGTATTCGCGCACAAGTCTACAGATGACCTCGATGTTGCAGACCTTGAAGGAGATATATCGATTGTCTCAGTGCCCGGTGCGGAACAGTTGTTTTCAATTGAAGAAGAATTGGACGGCGAAGCAGGCGAGCCAGCAGAAGATGAGAAACTGCGCATAGTAGGCAGCATGAGAACGCTAGTCACAGGCAACGGCGAGGAAGGAAACCCATTCTGGTCACCCGATGGGCAGTGGATTGCTTACACCTCTCCGGGCATCGAATCGAATCTAATTGGATTGAGTGACGTCTATGTCATACCTGCTGTAGGGGGTGATAGTCGCCGGCTCGCGCAAACTCCAAATCGCAGTGCCAATATTGCAGCCTGGTCAATCGACAGCGATGAGCTATTTTTGGTCGAAACAATCGGAACCAGGCGAGCGGTGATCGGGTTACCACTTCGTGGAGATAACATTCGCACACTGACGCCAGAGGTTGGGGTGGTCGGTAGTGTCTCCATTGCTAGCAAAGCAGACAGTCTAGTGTACAGCTGGCAAACAGCTAACCAACCCTGGAATCTTTTTGCACAGTCGACGGAATCTCACTCGGGCTTCGTGCAGCTGACCGACCTGCACGCCGATATTGATATGCCAGAAATGGGACGCACCGAGCTGCTGAGTTGGACGAGTGATGATGGCACTCTCATAGAGGGGTTTCTTACCTATCCGGTAGGCTATGAAGAGGGGCGTAGTTATCCGATCATATTGAATGTGCATGGTGGGCCATCGGGTGTGTTTGTCGATGGATTCACCGGCGCTCCAGCCATTTATCAGATCCAATACTTTGCGCAAAATGGTTTTGCCGTCCTGCGTCCTAACCCACGTGGGTCAACAGGCTACGGTTATGAATTCCGCGAGGCAACTGCTAACAACTGGGGGGCAGGTGATCTCAATGATGTATTGACGGGCCTCGATAAGGTTATTGAGATGGGTGTTGGTGATGTTGATCAGCAATTTTTAATGGGCTGGAGCTATGGCGGTTATATGACCAGTTGGGCGGTCACGCAAACTGATCGTTTTCGTGCAGCGAGTATGGGTGCGGGCATTACGAATTTGGTTAGCATGTCCATGACCTCAGATATTCGTCGATATCTGGTAGAGCACCTAGGCGGCTTTTACTGGGATAATATGGAAGCCTACCGTAACTCATCGGCGATGCATCACATCGAGAATGTAGTGACGCCAACACAGATTATTCATGGTCAGCAAGATGAGCGCGTGCCGACTAGTCAGGGCCAAGAATTCTACAATGCACTTAAGTATCGAGGCATAGATACCGAGATGATCTTGTATCCGCGAACGCCCCATGGTCCGCGTGAGCCAAAATTTCTAATGGACGTGTCGCCTAGAATTCTGACTTGGTTCAATAAATACAGAGAGAACTAACTTGCAGGGTATTAATCTACATTGAATTAGAATGCCGCGCCGTAGGGCCTCGGCATTCTAGAAAGCCTTCGGTCTTGTCAGATCAGAAGTCGAATCTCAGTCCAGCAGTTACAGTACGGTCCTTGTTCGGGCGTGCACCGTAAGGTTGGCGTCCAAGAATATCTTCCTCACTCGTTAAGTTCTCGACGCGCGCATAGAAAGTCAGCGCGCTACTAATTTGATAGTTTGCAGCGATATCCACGGTAAAGGTGTCGTCAGTTTTCTCGAATGCATTGCATGACGCCCTTACACAGACCTCATCCACGTAGTTGCCAGTAAGATAGGCCGCCCAGTTATTCTTCTCAAAGCCAATCGAGGCGAGGAATTGATTCTCGGGCAGGTAGGGCAATGGGTCTCCCTTGCTCACTGAGCCGAAGAAGGCGGTATCTGCGATATCGGTATCGAATTCACCGTTGATATGGGTATAGCTTAGCGACACAGGAATTCGGTAGTCGCTGCCGCTAGCTAGATTCGCGCTCACCAACAACTCAAGGCCTGCAACCGTAGCGGCATCTCCATTGAAGGCATCTCCGATCACACAATCTGAGCCAGACGAAGAGGTACACTCACCGAGTATATTGTCATAATCACTCAGGAAGCCGATGAGTTCAGTCGACAGAGAACCATTGTTATAACGAAAGCCCAGTTCATAATTGATCGCAGTCTCCTCATCGACGTTCGGTGAATTACTCGGAGCGGTGAAGCCTTTGTGTACGCCGCCCAAGAGAGAGAGCGAGTCACTTATTTGATACAGAACGCCCAGCCCAGGAAGAAATACCTGTGTGCTGTTCTTGCGCGAGTCGCGGAATGTTCGCAATGCCCCGTCTCGGTAACGAGTACGCTTCTGATCGATGTCTTCATAACGTAAACCTGGTGATAGCGTCCAATCGCCAATCTGAATATTGTCGTGTATATGAATCGAGAGCGCCTGCGCCTCTTGAACACGGTTGCCGGCGTTACCGAGAATGCCGAAATCATCGAGGACAAGTGCACCATTGATTTGGCTGTAGTTGCTATTGCGCTGCAGGCGATCTTCCTGGTCTTCGTGAAAACGAATGCCGAACTCAAGATCGTGTGATGTATTGCCGAACGTGCCGTTCCAGTTTAGCCCTAGCTGTACACCCCGTGAATAGTATTCGCGATCATTGGAGCGCAGTTGAATGCTGCCCGCTTGAGTGTCACTCGTTCCGTCTAAGATTGATTGCAATTGAGCAGGCGCTAAGCCATGCAGATTCGAGCCGCTATTAATTGCTTGTATTACGTTAAACCAGCTGGTGCGGTCAAAGTCTTCTGCGGTCGCGCTACCATCGAAATCGATGCCTTCGGTCTTGAACCAGTTGCGCTGATGCTCGTTGTTGTAGGCAGTAACGGACACGTCGAGGGAATCGTTAATGTCATAGCTGTAACGCAGAATCTGCTGTTCGTGTTCGGTTTCGATGTTATCGAGTTCCGATACGCCGTAACGGCGGAAGGCGCTATTACTGAAATCGCTATCGGTTAGGCCAAGATAGCTCTGGTTAGAATCCTGATCAGTAGTTTGAAGTTTTAACTCGATAGCGTGAGGCGAACTCATCGGCGCATAGCTAAGCTTGAGTGTGTAGTCCTTAACATCTAATCCAGTATTGTTGCTGCCGCGATCGATAGACTGAAACCCATCGGACTGCCACTGGTGCGTTTCAAGTAGAAAACCGAAACCGGAATCTGTTCGCCCGCCGTAAGTTGCATGAACGCGATAAGTGGAATTTTCACCTGCCTCGGTAACTATATTGCCCGACATCTCAGTTGGGATAGGTGTAGACACCATATTGAGTGCACCACCAATTGTGTACGGCCCCTGCGTGATTGCGGCAGGTCCCTTGACCACTTCAATAGCACTCAACCTGCCAACAGTAGGAAAGTAATAGGCCGAAGGCGCGGAGTAGGGTGCTGGCGCGATAAGTACATTGTCTTCCAAGAGGGTAATGCGTCCGCTGCGTTCTGTAGCTACGCCACGAATCCCGATATTAGGACGTAGTCCGTAACCATCCTCGATCTGAATCACCACGCCGGGCACCTCGCGGGCGATGCGCTGAATGTCGCTATAGGCAAACTGTTGCAATTTCTCAGTGCCTATATAGTGTGCAGAACCGGCAATTTTCTGTGCCTCTTCCCGACTACCGATGATAGTGACTTCCTCGACCGAGTTGTTTTGCTCCTGCGCGTTAACCAGAGGCGCGCTAACGGCTGAGATAGCCAAAGTAAGTAGTAATGTAGAGCGATGCATAGATTTTTCCATAGTGCTGCAAATTCATAATGCAGCGATCTTAATCTAAATGAGAATGGTTATCAACCGTGCATAGTTATCATTTAGATTTGATGTGATGGAGTATTTGAATTGCCTGCCTACAACTTCAAGTAAACCGTTTCCTCTGTGCCGCGTTATAGTGATTATGAGCATTGTGGAGCACATGGCGCGATGTCTTGCAGCTAGGCCTAATGTCTATGCGATGTAGAAAGGGATCTCGAGTCTCAAGGCCGCAAGTACTAATGCAAACTGTGGCCTACTTGGCAGTTAGATTGGTCGAATATGATTAAATAAGCCAGTGTTTACTGGGATGGAGTGATTATGAATATGAGATATCATGGAGCTAGCATTGCGAGAATAGGAGGGAAGATACTGGCCTGTAGCCTACTATTTTCTTATTTTGGATTGTTTTCCTCCGCTGCCTCAGCGCAGTTGCCCGAGCTGGGGAGCCCATCTACGGCAACGGGCGTTCCGACCACGGCGAAGTTTTTCGGTGGGGCGACCGCAGATAATAGCAACACTTTTGGATCCAGCTTTGGAGGCGATCAGCCTCTGGACATCTTTACCGAAGTACAAGTTGAGAGCGCGCATGTGAACACGGTAGGCAATGTCTATCTGTTGATTCAGCTCGGTTCCGACATCTTTATGCGTCTCGAATCAGGTGAATACGTTATCTGGGATCAAACCCTGCCGAACTTGCAGGCCACATTGCCGAGTAGAACTTTGCAGGCGAGCGAACCGATCACCATTCTAGAGAATGTGGCATTCGGGCCAGCGGGTCTGTCGGGTGCAGCACTTGCGATTTTTCTTGCCTATGACACAACAGCTGCTCCCGATGAATTGTACTACAGCGGTGTACCTCTTACTTTTTCGATAGATGCAGAGGTTACTGAGCCGGCGAGTTTAACTTTCTACATAGCGGATATCTCTGAGCCTATCGTTCAGACGCGGTGCATTGTCTGTCACACCGCCACAGGAGTTGCGTCGAATAGTGCATTGCACTACGTGAATAGTAATGTGGAGGGCTTTCAGCAGACCAACTACAACACGCTTCTAAATTATATTGAGAATGTGCCAAGTGGCGCTTCGCTTATACTTTCAAAACCGCAGGGAACTAGCGCTCATGGTGGTGGAGTACAGCTCGTCGCGGGCACAGCTGAATTTGAAAATTGGTCGACTTTCGTGGCGGCGGCGGTTAACGAAGTCGCAAGTAACGGCACAAACGAGCAAGGCATATTCGCCGCAGTCGCGAAGATGGGCAGCGAGCAGACACTGCGCAAGGCTGCTCTGTTGTATGCCGGTCGCCTGCCGACGGAAAAAGAGATCGCCAGTGTAAGCGGCGGCAAGGAAGAAGATCTAGCGGCGGCTGTTCGTGCACTGATGATTGGTGAGGGTTTCGAAAGCTTCCTGCTGGAGTCTGCAAACAATCGGCTGCTAACGCAGGCGTTCTCAGCCAGCATATTTGGAATCGTGGATCGCTACTACTACCCCAACTCTTTGCAGTATTTTCAAAAGCCTGGCCCAATTGGTTCGGACAAACGTCTCGCGTCTGAGGCGTTGGCGCAGGAGCCATTGCGCCTCATTGCGAATGTCGTGATCAATGAGAGACCCTATACCGAGGTGTTGACGGCCGATTACATCATGGTGAACCCCTATTCGGCGGAGGTCTACGGAGGAAATGTTACCTTCGACAATCCGGGTGATCCTGACGAATGGCGTGAGGGCAGGATCACCGACTACTTTCGTTGCACTGTCTGTGGACAGAACAATCCAAACGTCAGTTATAACATCGCAACAGATTACCCCCACGCAGGTCTACTCAACTCTCCCGCTTTTCTAAGCCGCTTTCCATCGACAGACACCAACCGCAATCGCGCTCGTGCACGCTGGGCCTACTATTTTTTTCTCGGAGTCGACATTGAAGGACTCTCTGAGCGCACTACCGATCAATCTGCATTAGCAGATGAAAATAACCCAACACTGAATAATGAAAATTGCACTGTGTGTCACAACATCATGGACCCGGTAGCGGGTGCATTCCAGAATTACGGTGATACAGGATTCTACAAAGACCAGCCTGGTGGTCAGCACTCCTTGCCCAGCTCAAATCGATTCGATCCGGACGGCGGCTTTCAGATCGGCGATACCTGGTATTCAGACATGCTTGCGCCAGGCTTTGGTGCTGAGCTAGCCCCGAATAGTGACAACTCCATTCAATGGCTAGCCGAGAAATTTATAAAAGACCCGCGCTTCGGCTACGGCACAGTCTATTTTTGGTACCCGGCAATAATGGGTCGCGATGCTTATGCGCTTCCTGAGAATCCGGAAGACTACGACTACGAATTCAAGCTTGCTGCGTACAGCACCGAGCAACAGATGATGCAAGATGTCGCAGCCAACTTTGTCGCTGGCAGCGCCGGCAACGGCGAACACAATCTCAAAGATTTATTGGTAGAGTTGACCCTTAGCGATCACTTTAGAGCAAACTCTGTGAGCGTTATTACAGCCTTTCAATCTATTGAGCTCGATAGAGTGGGTACGGGTAAACTCCTAACTCCAGAACAGCTGAATAGAAAGCTTGAAACCACCACCGGATTTAGCTGGAACTACGGCAGCTATAGCACTTTGGAGCAAGTGTACTTGCTTACCTACGGCGGCATTGATTCCTTCGACATTCCCAGTCGAGCAACAGAGCTCACAACATTAATGAGCACGGTGGTTACTACCATGGCAAATGAGGTGTCGTGCCCCATTACCGCGCAAGACTTTGGCCGCACTCAGAGTCAACGCAAGCTGTTTCCCCTCGTGGAGTTGAGCGACCTGCCAACGAACTCGGAAAGCGCTATACGCGAGAATATTCAACATTTACACAGTAGCCTGCTAGGTGAAAATTTGGCAGTCAATGACTTCGAGATCGATGCAACTTACGACCTGTTTGTGGCGGTGTGGAACGCTAGGATGGCGGCGAGTAAAGGGCCTAGTGTGAACAGCGAATCTGAGATTTGTATAACGGACAACGTGATTAACCCCGTATTAATTGACCCAAATCAGACTCTGCGCAGTTGGGCGGCAATCGTCAATTACATGATCCGTGACTACAAATTCATTTACGAATAGTAGATCACCTCTAACCTAGAAAGAGAGACTAGCGACCATGAACAGACGCGAATTTTCAAAACTATTAGCTATGGCTGGGTTGGGTGCAACCGCTTCTTTGCCCCTGGGTATCGCTCAAGCATTGGAGCCCTACAGCGGTCCCTTCTACATTAATCTCGCTGCGATTGGCGGTTGGGATGTGACTAGCTTCTGCGATCCAAAATCTAATATCGCGGGCGAACGAATCATTAATAATTGGGCAGAGTCGGCGAGCATAGAGCAAGCTGGTAATATTGCTTATGCGCCGGTTGGCAACAACCGGGCATTCTTCGAGCGCTTTTATCAGGATATGTTGGTAATTAATGGCATCGATACTCAAACTAATTCACACGATGATGGGAGGCGGCATACTTGGAGTGGCCGCCTAGGTTTTGGCTACCCTAGTTTCGGCGCTATTGCATCGAACGCTATTGGGCCCGACCTGCCGCTCTCACTGGTACATGCGGCTGGGTACAGCGAAACCGCTGGCATTGCGCGATTCAGCCGTTTGCAAGACCCAGATATAATCAAGAATCTAGTTAATGACTCAACGGTTCAGGATGGCGCCAACATCTTTGGGCTGTTCGAAGAGACTGAACTAAATCTGATCACTCATTATCAAGATGAGCGTTTGGCAAGGCTTGCAGGAAGTAATCAATTGCTGCCAAGACAAATCGAAGGCTTGAATTCGCTGCAGTTAGCGAACGCCACACGTGGCGACCTCAGTCTCTTTGCCGACCTACTGCCAAACACATTCGAAGGCGGTCGTGCTAATAGGGCTGCGCAACTTGCCTTAGTTGCGTACCAGTCTGGGCTCTGTGTCTCCGCTCAATTAGGGATCAAAGGTTTCGATACACATCAGGATCACGATGCAGACCATTTCAACTCCATGGATGAATTAACGGATCTAATTACCTTCATTTTTGATGCGGCAGAAGAGGGAGGGTTTGCGGATAAAATCGTAATCACACTTGGCTCAGATTTTGGTCGTAAGCCATACTACAATGCCGGTGGAGGAAAGGATCACTGGCCTATCGGCAGCGCTGTGTTCATTCAGCAGGGTGCAGGCTGGGGAAACAGAGTGGTTGGTGCTACCGATGA
>JAESUV010000081.1 GCA_016762975.1 Gammaproteobacteria bacterium
AACGGCCTAATAAGGCCAATGGTGGTTTGCCACCGAGTCGAATGCTGGCAGCAGCATAACCTCTACTTTTGGCGTCAGTTTAAAAGGGGATGATTACCACAGTGATTCGTCTTTTGGCTGGGGCCAAAAAGCGGAACACAACATGTCCCTATCAAGCTCTCGCCCATTTATTGTCCAAAAGTGTCTTTTAAGATTAACGGTTCCCTCTGAAGGGGGTCGCGTTGCGGTCTCAAATGCTGGCGCGTTTGATCAGGCAACTCTCATCGAGGTGCTAAACACCGCGTATCGTGTGTTTAGTGATTGGGGGTTTTATTGGATAGCCCGGATCATGTGTCATGAATTATGAAAGTAAGGTAGATTTACTAGTGGATTCAGTGACTAGGTTTTATTTTACTTCACTGGATCAGATGACTGCTTTTTATTTGGGAAGATGCGCTTGAACGGCAGCACTGGATAGAGGGGATGCGTCAGCAATCGCTTTGTGGGTGCGGCATTGAATACCGAGAAAAAAATCAGCAGCATTTCTCAGCTTTTGCTAAACTTCTAGAGCTAGAGACTCAGAGAATGCCCGCTTGAGCTATTGTAATAATCATCCGAACGTCCCAGCCGTAGAGAAGTGTGTCCGCTGCGAAGCTGATATGTGCGGAACGTGTGCGAATTTCCTCGACACCGGTGCCTTTTGCGAGAAATGTGTTTCGGCGGTGGAGACGGAAAAGTTCGTAACCGCTCAGTCTAATAAGCTGAATAAGACCGAAATCGATCTTGTCCTGAGCAAGCATACTCAGGACAAAGAGTCAGAGCGCAGAGGTAAAGAGAAGCGCAAGGATGGCACTGTGCTCTGGCTCGGCTTCGGCGGCGGTTCTGCTATGATCTTCGTTTCCTTACTGCTGTATGCATTTCCCATGTTGTTTCAATTCGACGCGGAGGCAGCTGCAGCGTTCGAGGCGTCTCAGGCGCTGGAAGAGTGCCGCTTAGTGTTTGAGGAAATAGGCTACCAGCTTGAAGATGGAGAAGAGCCAAATCCATCACTACGGTGCTTAGATAGTAATGTGCCAAAC
Source organism: Gammaproteobacteria bacterium (assembly GCA_016762975.1). Classification (GTDB taxonomy): domain Bacteria; phylum Pseudomonadota; class Gammaproteobacteria; order Pseudomonadales; family Pseudohongiellaceae; genus UBA9145. The sequence goes on from JAESUV010000081.1 coordinate 1,059, forward strand.
ATAGTTGAGAGGCAAGGCGATAGAATTCGTGTATCGCACCCCAATCCCCGTCAGTATGGCTTAAGTGCCATCTATGTCAGTACAGAGAGTCACGAGGTGGTGCTAGAAGGATGATCAATTCCAGGCATAACAAAATGGAGAAAGGCTTCACGCTAATTGAGCTGATGATAGTGGTTGCCATAGTGGGGATTCTCGCCAGTGTCGCGTTGCCTGCATATGGGCAATACCGTAACCGAGCGCAATTCGCTGAGGCTATATTAGCGTTCAGTGTGTATCGGAATTTCGTCGTTATCGCGGCGGAGTCCAATCGCTTGACAGTAATAGACGATATTCAGGAAGGTGAGAATGGTATTCAAGACTCTCAGCGGCGCAGTGAGACAACTCATGGCATCCACGTGCATAAGGGCGAAATCAAAGTTACTTGGAAGAAAGACGGTTCGGACTTAGCGGGGGCGAATTACACCCTTACGGCGCAAAATATAACCCCTCCAATCCGATGGGTACAAGGTGGTAGCTGTCTTACATTGGGTTTTTGCTAGTAGTGTTCAGATGGATGCTATCATCTAGGCCATGGAGTCAGTTCGTCATTTCAATCAGTTAGAATTGTGCATTGAATTCTCGTTTACCGACTAGCTCGATAAGGCTAAGACGGAAGCACAGAGCATATAAAACATTCAGGATGAAGCAAATAACATTCAGGTGGAGCTAGCGTCTCACGAGGAAACCTATGACAGGTATTCGTCCTTTCCAAGAATTGATATTTGCTGCGTTCATCTCCTCCGCTAGACACATCGTCACCAGCAATCCCTGCACCACTCAACACTTTGAGTGGCTACTCAATAACTTAAAGACTAAGACGAGCAACGTCGAGCCTAAGCGAATATTCTAGCTACGCGTAATAAGAGATTCAGGCTATTATCTTATTGCTGTCTCTATTCACCCAGTGATTAAAGACCTATGAGCTCAATTGGAACTTTAAATGATTATTTCTAAGAGAGGGTATTCTGGTTATAGGCCAGATATTGTCGCTGCCATTTCACATCCGAATATTTCCAGCGTGCTGGATGTGGGATGTGGAGAAGGAGGTATAGGAGCCCAGCTAAAAGAAAAGACACCCGCAATTGAGGTCTATGGCATTGAGGCTGATCCGGTCTTGTTGGCTCAGGCTGAAAAAATGTTGGATGGATGTTGGGCTGCAGATTTGGATGCGCCGGAGTGGGCTAGCCCAATCAAAGACAAGTCTTTTGATGTAATCATTTTCGCTGATGTTTTAGAGCACTTAAAATCACCTAGTAAAGTTTTGGCCGATGCGCTTCCTTTGTTGAATAAAAACGGGCAAATAGTCATTTGCTTGCCAAACGTTAGACACTGGTCCACGTTTTACCATCTTTATATCAAAGGAGTATGGCCTACCAATGACAGGGGGATATTTGACAAAACCCATCTTCACTTTTTCACCCGTCGCAATATTCTAGATTTAATTCGTGAAGCTGGGCTAGAAGTTGTTCTGGAAAAGCGAAATGTTCGAATTATCGAACCGTGGTCTTGGACAAATCTTCCAGGAAAAATCCTGGATTGGTGGCCATTCAGGCCTTTTTTCACTTTTCAATATATCCATGTATGTAAATTTAGTAGTAATGATTCTGTAGATTTGAATGAAAATAAATAAATTATTCATGGCCGTTATCAAGCTGCTAGTTATTGTAGTTGTTTTTTCCTGGTTATTCCGATATGCAAACGTCGCCTTTATCGACGTCGTAAAAGATTTTTCTAGGGTGTCTCCCGTCCTCTTCCTTTTGCCGTTATTCTTTTTTTTAGTGCACACCTTAATCACCTATAGCGCCTGGCATAGAAGTTTGCTGCTTTTTGGCGTGCAAGAATCTGTTGATAAAACAGCGCCACTGTTTGCATTTTCGACGCTTACCAAATATATTCCTGGAGGAATTTGGCACGCAGGAAGTAGGGTGTTTGTTCTTGGCACCTATGGCCACTCAAAACTGAGGGTATTATTTTCGGTTCTAATAGAGACAGTCCTAAGCGTGTCTGTAGTTACGATACTGCTCTGCTTTCTTTATCCATTCATAAACCTATATCAGAACATAATTGGAAACTCAATAGTACTTGATTTATTCGCACCCGCAGCAGGATTGCTACTCACTGTCTGCATAGTTACTCCGTTTTTCTATAAGCTAGTATTTTCTAAATATGCTCAAAAAGAAAATAGTGGTAGTAAGGCAATTGAATTTCGTACAAGAAAACTTGCTACGTTAGCGTTACTACACGCGTTAGGGCTTGTGATCTACATGCTTGGCTATTACTTTACCTTTAAGGCGTATTTGCCCGAACAATATCTCTTTGGCGCTGATTTTGTTTTTATTGTCATGGCGGCGACTTTGTCGGGGTTTTTAGTGATCTTTGCCCCAGCCGGGCTTGGAGTTCGAGAGTCTGTTTTATATTTGGCATTTTCTCAATTAATCGACGACCCCATGCTGGTTACTATTTGTCTGGCTCCACGGCTTCTGTTATTGGTTGCAGAAGTGTTGTTTTTTTGTATGATAAAGGCAGTTCGGACAAGCTATTTTCTTAAAGTATCGGCCTAAATGCAGACTCTAAAAATCGCGTTCATCGGGGACTTTCAGATCTCCGATAATTATCCAAACACGAAGAACCTTATATCTGCAGTGCGCGGAGATAAAAGGTTTGAGGTTGTTTCCTGTGAGGGTGGAAGCCAGGAGGCAACACGAATCTATATGCCAGATAGAGGGAAAATTTCAAAGCTACTTTCAATCGCAAAAATGTTTTTCCGGGCACTTAAGTCTGTAAGACATATCAACAAAACAACCTTGCCAGCATGTGACGTTATTTATATACCTTATCCTTCGTTGCTTGTCCTATTATGTTATTCGTTTTTTAGTAAGAGGAGAGATAGGCCTCTTATAGTGGTCGATTGCTTCATATCAATTTACGACACGTTGGTTATAGACAGGGAAGTAATTGTCGAAGGGGGATTGCTGGCAAAACTTCTGTTGTGGTTGGAGGGGCGTTCACTAAGAGATGCGGATGTGGTATTAGCCGACACGTGTGTAAATGCTGCGTATCTATTCGACCTCTTCGCCGGGGAAAAGGGAAAATACCAAAGCCTGAACCTTTGCATCAATGAGTCTCTATTTAAACCGGTGAGCACACTGACACATGATTCAACGTCCGTGCTTTTTGTTGGTAGTTTCGTGCCACTACAAGGTGTTGATGTCGTTGTTGATGCTGCCATTCAGTTGGCAGATAGGACGGATATAAAATTCCAGTTAGTAGGTGATGGTCAGACAGCACCGGTGGTTGAATCTCAATTGGCATCCAGTGATGCAAATATTGAATGGTTTAGGACGTGGCATTCTATTGAGAAAATATCTGAGATGTATGGCAATGCAGATATATGTCTGGGTGTCTTTGGTGACAGCAGGAAAACGTATCGCGTGCTGCCTTATAAGGCTTATATGGCAATGGCATGTGGCAAAGCCCTGATTAGTTCTCGGGTTGAGGATGGAGTAATTAGAGAATCCAACATGCCGTTTTTAGCTCTTAGCAGTAACTCAGGGCAAGAACTAGCAAGTAAAATTGTTGAGATGGTTGACTCTAGCGAACACAGAGAAAAGTATGCCCAGAGGGCCAGAGCTTATTACAAGCGAAATTTGTCCAATGAGCGGGCAGTAGATGAACTTTATGCATTGCTTCTGTCAGAACTTGTTTGAATTAGGAAAAACATAAACCTAGACCAGCTTCTCTATTCGCTAACCACAATCCCTGCGTAGCGAGTTACTATCTCTTGTCCTAGAGTTGTATCTATTAGGTTATCCAGTTCTTTGGAGTCGCTACCCATCTCTGTTACAGTCTCAAGGCCTAGTGATTCTAGGATCGTAAGTGCGATATCTATGTGAGTAGCATATTGGGTGTTCAAATACTCGTTGCCCAGCGGGTCGTAGATGAAAAGGGGGATTCTTGTGTGTTCCTCATAAAGGAACCGCGTATGTCCATAATGGCCGTGCTCTCCTAAGCCTTCCCCGTGGTCCGATAAGATATAGACGATGCTATTTTGCAAAATTTCCTGTTGTTCTAGCTGCGTGAATATCTGGGCTATAAAAAATCAGCCTGCAAGATGCAGCTCTCTCCTAGCTACAATTCCTTGCAAAAAATGAAGTGACTGGCAACTAGAGTTTATTAATTGTCTCGCCAATACACCCGCGGAAGCAGGTGCAATCACGAGACAATCAATCAACTTTTCAAGTTTTTCATCTACAGCGGTATGAAGGCTAATGCATAATTTCCATTTAGTGGAATAACTAGTTGGTTTTGAACTGAGTCATAACACATGGATGCGGCACTCGGAATGCCGGATGCGATTATCTCGGCATCTTGTCCTGGGCGAATGCGAGAGACACTGCCGAAACGCACGCTGCTGACGTACTTAGTACCGTCTTCGGTTACTACAATGCCATCGTTTCCACCTTCGACTGCATGTTCGGTGAGGATCACTTCGCCATTCGTGTTGTAGGTAATTACAGCGGAGTCGCCTACATTCACGACTACAATATTTCCGTTTCTATCTATAGCCACGCCGTTCGGAAGCGCTAGGGGAGCGCCATCGGCGAATGTCGAGACCTCGCCATTCGGCGTCACYTTGTAAATYCTTTCCGGAGAACGYGTGTTMGATGCRTAGATAGTTCCGTCATCKGCTACCGCTATGCCRTTCAAAATTGTTGATCCTGGAATTTCGACWGCATYTAAMGGTTGYCCGCTAGCGAGGTCGAATGAGCGAACATAACCTACATCAACAGTATAGAGGACGCCATTGCTCACAGCGCTGCCTARGGGGTGATGCARCTCAAGTCCATCACGYGTTGCGCCWATCCATTTAGGTGTATGCACACTTCCATCYGGRTTTATCAATGATACGTAGCCATCGTTCTCAGTGCCRTCGCCGCGCGTTGCATTGTTCATAGCCAATACAAGATTCTTGTTMGGGTCRAAGGTACAGCTCTCAGAAAAGTGAAAGCTACCGTAGACTTTTACATTGCTCGACATAGGGACRCGAACACCGGCTTCGNTTACAGARCCAATAGGTTCGCCCGCTACAAARYCTTGTGCGAGGAGCKGCGAACTAAAACCAGCGATTAATAGGGCGGGAATTAGMTKTCTTGATAGGKATTTCATAGTGYAGTTTTCTCCATAGATAAGAATTTGTATTGAATRATTTCGAATTTGCGTAGATTGGCTAATTAAGRCCAAAGTAGGGGCGTAATTTCGTGCCCASAGAGCTGCCCATGAAGGCGGCAACAAACCAGAGCCAGCCATGCAAACTGGTTGACCCTATGCCGCCGAAATAGGCACCTATATTGCAGCCGTAGGCAATGCGAGCGCCATAGCCAAGCAGTATTCCGCCAACGACGGCTGCGACTATCGATCGCAAAGGAAGTCGGAAGTTAGGAGCAAATTTCCCTGCAAGGCCTGCGGCGAGAAGTGCGCCCAACATAATGCCAATATTCATAACAGATGTAATATCAGTGAAAATACTTTGCTCTAAGGCGTTGCTAAGTGCAGGTCGCTGCCAATAGGCCCAACTATTAATGTCTACGCCTAGGAATAGTGCAATCTTGCCGCCCCATAAGGCGAAGGCAGATGTGACGCCCCAGGGCCGACCTGATAATAGTAGTGTGGATACATTTACCGCCGCCAATGCGAGCGCCCCTGCAATTAATGGCCACGGACCTGTTAGCCAGGAGTATGTGCGGTCAACATCTCTGTCGTTCTTCAGGCTGCCATGGCGCTTGCGTTCATAGAGTGAACTCGCAAACCAGACGGCGGCGAATAAGCCTATGCTAATTAAAATAGCCCAAATCGGGCCGAAGTTCTGAGCGAGAGAAAAGGGAGCGACGCCTGGAACGTCCTGCCACATCGACCATTGCCATGTGCCTAAGACAGAGCCAGCGATGAAGGCCGCAAGTGTAATAAGCATTCGCATATTGCCGCCGCCGGCAGTAAATAGGGTGCCAGATGCACAGCCTCCGCCTAGTTGCATGCCAATGCCAAACATGAAGGCGCCGCAGATGACAGCGATGTTAATCGGCGCAACACTGCCTCTCAGGCTCATTCCCCAAATTTCGCCTTGCGCGATCAATGGCGTAAATACTAGTACTGTAATCGCAAGCATGATCATCTGTGCACGTAGTCCGGCGCCTCGACCTGTGTTAATTACTTCGCGCCAAGCGGCAGTGAAACCAAAAGCTGCATGGTAGAGAACAATGCCGGCAGTTAGGCCGACTATGAATAGAGCGCCCTGGCGCCAGCCGTAACTGCTGCTTAGATAGACATACAGTGCGAGGGACAAAAGCGCGCTCGCGGTGATGCTGCCGCGATTGCTAGGCAGTGTGGACGTCGAAATAGCTGGGCCGGTAGCTGTTGTGTTCAAGGAAGGTCCTTATGGCTGTTAGGGCTGCACGATGGCACTGTTATTTTTGATATTGTCTAAGCCCTGAATGTGCGGCTTGCGAGAAATAGTCTACAGCTTTTTACCTGACTTTCTACATAAATAGACGACAAATTCCCAGTCGCGAAGCGGCGTTTGCCACGCGTCCGATTGATCAAATTATAGGAGAAACCTAGCCTTGCGTGTGTTACAAATTGTGGGAGTTTGAGGCTTGTGCCTTTGGCGCTCAATGTCTAATTAGGGCGGTGTTAGCCGGCGCGTGGCACCTGGAGATGTTATTGTAATTCTAGGAGATAGCACACGTTGCTGGAGTGAGGTGGAAGGAGAGTTCGAGTATTTGATTTTTAGGTCGGATTTAGATGACCGACTAGAGCTTCAATAACGGCATTTTTCAAAACCAAGACGCGAGGCAAATTTTCAGATTGTTTAGTTGATGGCAACCATGCTATCCACGTATTGCTTAATGGCGCGTAGGCCCTCGGTGCCGATGGTTGTGAACTCCATGCTGCTACGGAATTTGTCGTTAACCTGTTCTGTATTGATGATTCGAGCATATACATCGGTGATGCGGTCGCTGAAGAGCTCGAGTGATAGAGCCATCTTGATCTCAGAGGACTTGCCTAGTTTAATAGGGGTTTCAATTAACAAACCATGATAACTGATGTCTATTACTTCGCCGTAAAAATTTTCGCCCAAGACAATCTTTCCGGCTAAGTTCTGAAAAGCAACTGGCATATTTACCTTGATACGTGGGCTTTTTCTTCCTTCGCGGCGCGGCACTTCCATGGCTCGTGGTCGTGTCGTTGCATGTAA
>JAESUV010000244.1 GCA_016762975.1 Gammaproteobacteria bacterium
GTGAAATTCAGCAACATCGACATGCCGTCCATGACTCCCTACGTAATAAAATTTGCCGGACGCGAGATCGCCGAAGGCAAAGTCGATGTGGGCCTTTCATATAAACTCGTCGAGGGCGAACTTACAGCGAACAACCAAATCGYACTAAATTCACTGCGRCTCGGCGAGCGCGTCGAACARCCAGGCGCCATGGATCTTCCTCTAGATCTAGCCATYGCCCTWCTTAAAGACGGCAACGGCRTGATCGATMTCGAAGTGCCTATCACTGGRAACGTGAACGATCCGGAGTTCRATTTCAGCCCCGCTATACGAASAGCCATTAGCAATATTCTTASCAATATCGTAGCRGCACCCTTTCGCCTGCTCAGCAATCTTGTCGGTGGTGGYGGGGACGGCGGTAAGCTCRAACAAATTCGATTCCWACCCGGTCGCTTCGATGTCGCTGCACCGGAACAAGAAATCTTATTGCARCTTAGTGAGGCACTSAAGCAACGGCCACARCTRCTACTTGAGATTCCAACCATGACTTCCGCAGCAGACGAGCCCGCCCTTCARACACAGGCTGTTGATAACAACATCGAAGCGCKACTWGAGACCCARGCCGAGAGCAAGGRATCACTAACGGCTAGACGATTAACGGCWCTTGAAGCYCTGTACCGGCAGAGCRCATTGCAAGCAACCTTGGCTGAAATTCGCCTCATGAACACGCCAACTCCAGAGGTAACAGACGATAGCGTCACAACAGAGGTACAGCTAGTAGCACCGGGACAGCTCGACATCCTCGCCTATATTGCCAACTTGCGCGACAGACTCATCGTGGCTGAAGATATCAGTGAAGGTGAATTAGCCGCACTTGGATCTGCGCGACGAGATGCTGTAATCGAGTTTCTTACCATCAGCGGCGGCATCTCTGCCGATCGACTCATAGAAATCGAGCCGAGAGTTAGAGCTGAAGACGAGGCAGGTTGGTTGGAGCTACCTTTCGGGCTGACCACTCAATAGGCGAGTGTGTGTGTGCAACACGAGGCCGTCTATTCGTGCGCCATCGCCTTCTTGAAACCATCCCGCTCCATAAGGCTTGCCAAATAACGCTGACAATTGGGTTTGTAGTGCTCACTTAAGCCAAGTGAAATCCCCATAAAAAGCGCATAGCCAACAGCAATATCTGCGATGGTAAATCTATCGGCGCAGAGAAATTCCTTGCCCTCAAGAGCAGATTCGACGCTGCGTAGTCGAGAGAAATACCATTTCGTATAGTCCTCTACTACCTGCGGCACTCTCCTGTGAGCCGGCTCTAACCGCGTATAACGCAGCACAAGAGTCTGTGGGAACGTCAACGTCGCATCACTTCGGTATAACCAATTTAGGTACTCGCCATATTCTTTCTCATCTGGGCGCACTGCCAGCGGCGTCGGGCCATACTTAGTTACAAGGTAGTGACAGATGGCGGTAGATTCTGTGAGAGTTAGCTCTCCATCCTTGAAACTTGGTACCGTGCCCAATGGATTGATGTCCAAATAACCTTCATGTTCGAATCGAGGCGGAAACGCCATTGTGACTAACTCGAAATCTAGGCCCAGCTCTTCGAGTGCCCAAAGCGGCCGCAAGGAACGCGAGTTTGTACAGTGATAGAGACGCATATTAATTGGCACTCATTGTGGAATTTTAACCATTATAGATGAGCCATAAATTTAGAACAGAATTGAAATAGGAATTCCTAGCAACTCTACGCCCTTCAGCTCGCTAATACAGTGTAGCCCCAGTTGTTTGATCTAGCGATTCAAAGTACGCTGCCTCTGTATTCAATCGCACATGAAAAAGGAATCATTTATGAAAAGCTGCGCACGCCTTAGCTATAAAGCCTTGAAGCACACATTGTTATTTGTAGTGCTGAGCACTCTGATTGCCTGTACCACGACAATCAGCGGCGACATTTCAATCGGCACGAGATCGGCTCTGGCCAGGGTTTCGCCCGAGGCAGTTGGCATGGATTCGGAGCGTTTGGATCGTGTAACGGCCGCCATGCAAAGCCTCGTGGACGAAGGCCTGCTAKCAGGAGCCGTTACGATCGCYKCGCGCRACAACAAAGTAATGCACTTTGAATCCGTAGGTTACCGCGACTTAGARTCTRGAGCCTTGATGACGAATGACRCGCTCTTTCGCATCTATTCRATGTCAAARCCTATTACRGGTGTCGCATTAATGACYCTCTAYGARGAAGGCAAGTTTAAACTTTCYGATCCGCTCGAGATGTACATTCCTGAGATGAAAGATTTRCAGGTCTATACCGGAACCAATGCCGATGGCAGCATGGTCACTGAAAAMRCCAATCACAAGATGACCATCCGCGAATTGATGAGCCATACGGGCGGCCTAAGCTATGGCGTCTTTTCTCAATCTCCCGTTGATACTGCCTACTTAGAAKCCGGCATAGGTGCAGCGGYAGCGGCTGGCATTCTCGAGCCAAATGAAACTGGCAAAGACTTCGTAAGAAAGCTCGGACAAATCCCATTGAAGAGTCAACCAGGATCGCAATGGGAGTATTCGGTATCCGTAGACGTACAGGGCTATTTGGTGGAAGTGCTTTCGGGCCAAAAATTTGGAGAATTCTTAGAGCAGAGAATTTTCGCACCACTGAACATGCAAGACACTGCCTTCTATGTCCCAGAAGAAAAACTAGCCCGTTTTGCACAGATGTATGTCTATGATGAAGCAGGCGCATTGACTCCGAACGAAATGTTTCCTGACGCTGACTTCACAACCCCTCCTGCCTTCGAATCGGGAGGCGCAGGACTCGTCTCAACTGCCGCCGATTATATGCGCTTCAGTCAGATGCTACTCAATGGCGGCCAGCTAGATGGCGCACGCATACTCGCACCTCTTACGGTCGATCTGATGCATCGTGATCAGACACCAAAAGACATGGCAGAATCCAATCTAGACCAACAAGGCACAGCATTCGGTTTGGACTTCGCGGTAATTTTAGATCCGGTCGAGGCGGAGAGTTATTCCAAGGGTGAATACTACTGGGGTGGCGCTGCCGGCACTTGGTTCTGGATCGATCCTGTCGAGGATATTGTCTTCGTTGGTATGATTCAGGTTGCAGGCCCACTAACACCCGATGTTCGAAGCCGCTCTCGACGCTTGCTGTATCAGGCGATTATGCAACCAAACGGTATTTGATTCGAAAGCTTAACAGCAAGACACATTAGCTCGTTGAATTGCTTTCAACAGACATGCGGTTAGAGGAGACTTGAATTAGCTCCTCTAACCACAGCCTTCTACCCCGCGTTGACAGTCAGAATATTTGAGTCAACTGCATCGAGAATTTTCTCCACAGTATTGCCAATTACTGCGGCCTTGATTCCTTCTCTTGCCGCCGTGCCAATGATTACGATGTTGGCAGCTGTTTGCTGCGCTACTTCCGCAATGACTGATTCCGGAGAACCTTCGATAGCATGCGCACAGTTAATTTCGATTCCCGCTTTTTCTGCGAGATCGCTAGGGTAAACGAAATTATCGGAATTCGGGTAAGCAGTCACAGCATGCAGGCTAGCGTCCGGGATGTTCGCCACTAAAGCGCGACCGTATGACAACACTTGTTCGTTCAATCTATTGTGCAGGTCATCATCGCGTCGCATATCCAGCGCCACAAGAACTTTTGCTCCGGCCTCAATGCTCTCGTTCTTAACCAGATAGACTGGACAGTGCGAATTACGCAACAGCGTCCAGTCTGATGTCTTGAGTAATCTTCGCCCCGCCCCACTGTGAGAACTCGCCTCTTTCACAATCAAATCCGCACCGGCGCGTTCAGCGGCAGGTGCAATTGCATCACGCCATTCTTTAGTCCATTCGACTTCTACCGTAACCTCGTTTCCTGCAATTCGAATTGGCGCCACCAGAGACTCAACCCATGCACGATGCCGCGACAGCTCGACTCGCTGCAACGCATCGATATCAATATTGTCGGTCGTTGCAAATATGGCCTCGTATACATGCAAGGCTACTGCGGAATCTTGACTGGCGATCAATTCGGCAGTAATTAATGCTGCCTGCTTATCCGTCGTTGGATCTATAACAGCGAATATTTTGTGTATTTTTGACACTAGARCTTCTCCTTTGAAAATTACCATCCATTGAATTACACCAGTATAAAGTCTACTGCGAGAGGACGGCTTGACTAGGATCAACGAAAGAGAAATAGTGTTAACTTTAAGCGAGAGGGCTTAGGAGGCCAATAGGAAAACGTGGCTATTAGAGAGTCGATGGCTCAACTAGGTAGTAGCCACTCGAAACGCCATGTAGGCGATATAGGCAGCAACAAACAGCATGCCGACCTGACGATTCATCACTCCTTTACCAAATATAAATATRGGAATTAGAAASACAGCAAGAATYAGAGAAACTAGAATATCKAGTCCGCCGCCYTCGGGMACCCTAAGCGGGTGAACCAGCGAACTGATTGGYAGAAYRAAYAGGCCATTGAAAATRTTTGAGCCGATCACGTTACCTACACAGAGATCGGCCTGYCCCTTCAYTGCAGCAAATATTGAAGTTATCAATTCTGGCAGGCTTGTGCCTATTGCTATCACCAGCATRCCGACTATTACCGGMGGYACACCTAAGGACTCCGCCAGATTTGAACCGTGAACGATAGTTAATTGYCCCCCTATCGTGAGYCCAATAAYGCCKCCAACTACTAACAGCCAGTTRACTCTCTTCTCCGCGTGAGAAACGATATCCARCTCATCTATAGTRGCTACCAGAGAATCATGGTCCTGRCGTATAAAGTCAGTTACGGCCAGGTAGATAAAAATCCCGAACAGCAGCAGCATAATCAGGCCATCAGAGCGGTCAATGAACGAATCCTCATTACGCAGCAATGGATCGAGTGTCATGGACAAGAGAACGGTCGTGCCCAGCAATAACAAAGGAAGCTCTCTGCGAATAATCTTTCCCTGTAGTGACATAGGGGTAATGATAGCGGCGGTGCCGAGAACYAGCCCTAGATTGGCSARGTTCGACCCAGTRATATTACCGAAGGCGAGCTCCGTTTGACCTTCCAGTGCACCCASCACATTCACYACCAATTCCGGCGCACTGGTGCCAAAGGCGACTACCGTAAGTCCAACCACCAAAGGTGGAACACCATAACCCTCCGCCAACCCTGAAGCGCCACGCACCATGGCGGCACCGCCGGCAAGCAGCAGTATAAGTCCCAACATGAGTAGTAAAAGTGTGATTGCGCCCTTCCCCTTAGGATCGGTTGCTATTGCCCTACTTCAGCATAGCAAAGTAATAACTACAACGCCTGACTGTCGCGCGCACGGCTAGAATCCAAATGCGAAGCTTAGCGACTTGCAAAGAGTGAGTTACACTAAGAATCAGCACCTACATGACAGAGACTCAGATGCAGCCGGGCTACCCTTATCCCGATGCGACCGATGCGGCCGAGCGAATGAATCTAGGCCATCAGCTGATGGCAGAATTCGTCGGCGCAGATATCGATGAGATAACTGTATCGGCATCTACCTCCTTCAATACTGAGGATGGCGTCTTGCGTTGCTCCATGGGGCACTCAACACTGTGGACAAAGTAGGCAAACTCATTCATTCCCTAGATCGAGTTCTAGGCTAGACCTTCCAAGTCATTTTCCAAAGAGAAACAATCAACATGATTAAACTTGAAGACCCAACTCTGTTTAAAACTGAGAACTTCGTCAATGGAAAATGGGTCGGCGGCTCCGCCGGTCACATAGAGGTGCTGAATCCGGCTAATGGCACCCTAGTCGCGAAGACAGTGAACGGCAATGCCATGGATGCCCGCGATGCAGTAGAGGCTGCAGCCGCTGCCTTTAAAACTTGGAGCAAAGTGCCTGCGAAAGAACGCGCCGTGTATTTGCGCAGATGGTATGAGCTAATTCTAGAGAACGCTGATGATCTAGGCGCGCTGATGACAGCCGAGCAAGGCAAGCCTCTTAATGAGGCCATAGGCGAGGTAAAGTACGGTGCTGGTTTTATCGAGTTCTATGCCGAAGAGTGTAAGCGAGTCATGGGCGATATTATTCCTACCGTGGCGAATGATCGGCGACTGCAGGTCTATAAACAGCCGATAGGCGTTGTCGGTTGCATCACTCCCTGGAATTTCCCCAACGCAATGATTACTCGAAAAGCGGCGCCCGCAATCGCCGCAGGCTGTACTGTTGTAATCAAACCCGACGCCGGTACTCCGCTTTCCGCACTCGCCCTCTGCGAACTCGCACAACGTGCAGGCATACCCGCCGGCGTGCTAAATGTTGTTGTAGGCAGTGATTCCCAAGCCATAGGCGAAGTGCTCACGCAACACGAGAAGATTGGAAAGTTTACTTTTACCGGCTCAACGGCTGTCGGAAAAATCCTAATGGCGCAGTGCGCCTCTACGGTCAAGAAAATTTCTCTTGAGCTCGGCGGTAACGCGCCTTTCATTGTATTCGATGATGCCGACATCGACGAGGCAGTCACTCATTGCGTGGCAACGAAATTTCGTAACTGCGGTCAGACCTGTGTRTGCACAAATCGCATCTTCGTTCATGAGRCAGTGGCARATGAGTTCACCGAGAAGCTTCARCRCAAAATCGCCGCYTTGAAGGTTGCCGATGGATTCGAAGAAGGTGCCGAGATCGGGCCTCTGATCAACGCRCAGGCTGTGGARAAGATGGATGCGCTAATGGCGGATGCARTAAACAAGGGAGCRAAGGTATTGCTCGGTGGCGCACGTCACGAACTCGGCCAGAAYTTTTACCAACCGACACTGCTAAKYAATATAAGTGACACTATGCGATTGGCGAACGAAGAAATCTTYGGTCCAATAGCMGCCGTGCAAACCTTCACCACCGAARACGAAGTCGTCGCAAMGGCGAACGATACGAACTACGGCCTCGCCGCCTACTTCTTCACGCGCGATATCGGCCGCGTCATGCGAGTGTCGGAAGATCTCGAGTACGGCATCGTCTGCTCGAACTCTGGAGTGTTCTCTACCGAGGTAGCACCGTTTGGCGGTTGGAAACAATCAGGCATAGGTTCGGAGGGCGGCAAGGAAGGCATTGCAGATTTCTATGAAACGAAGTTCCATTCCCTGGGCGGAATTTAGGGATCAGTGATTAGCGCCGTAATATTCAACGAACCAAGCTTAACCGGATTAGAACCAGGCTCTAACGTTGCTTCTATATCGTAGCTTAATGCACCCACCAATAGATTTAGTAGGCTAAGAACCCCCGCATCGGTAAACCTAGCTTCGGCTACTGGGGTGAGAGAGCTGTCGAGAATTTTATAAGAAAGTAACTCAAACCGTACCTGACCGAAGAAAGTGATCTCAAACTCTGCACTAATAAGGCTACCATCGTCGAGTCGTATATAAGGAACTGAGAGTCGACGGCCGGTGACCGTAGCGACCTGATCCAAAGCCGCTAGGCTTTGAGGCCCAAAAGTAAGCGGCAAGTTTTCCACAGCACCACATGCCGAATTGCCCGCATTCGCATCCACAAAGTTCACGAATACTGGGATGCAAACTAGCGACTCTAACTGAGGGATTCCGTTCACTTCTACTACCTCATGATAGTAGCCTACCGAATTGATCAGTGGCGGCGTTGAATCTATTTGAATTCGGTAATTGAACGACAACAACTCGCCAGGAGCCATGCTCTCGATAGTGCAATTAAGCGTTCCGGTCTTCTGTATCGCGTTACCAACAACTACCGCCTTGGCTGATAGCTTACTGCCGAGAATTGTACAGAGACTCGATGAGGTCTCGTAGTATTGTGCCTCTTCTACTAGTGAGCCCGCACTCACATGTGCCAGCTGTATATCGATATCACTTAGAGTAGCCGACGAGGTGTTCGTCACTTCAACAACGAACTCCGTAAACTGATTGATGATCGCGATGGTCTCTACGGTAGTCTGTATTACTTGAAGATCGTACACATTACCAAGTATCGCAATCTTGTCTTCGATAGCGGAAGGCTCTACATGGAACACGGTGGGTGTTATTGCACTCACTAGGTGACGAGTTCTATTTAGTGAATATACTGCGTCGGCGCCGTTTGCAATATCATCTTTGTCGACGCCGCAGTCGACACCCAAGCACAGACTGTTAGGGTTTGAAAATCTATTTATGGTAAACGCCGAACCCAAAGAAGACGTACCAATCGCTGCGCCTAATGTTCGAAATCCGTTCAGGGTTCCATATCCCGCAGAAAAAGAGAATGTACCTCCGTTGGGGCTCCTCTGCCGCTCTCCCGCGATGCCATATTGCTGGCAAACACAGGCGCCATATTGAAACTAAAGAGGCAGCCTGGTCCAACGTCTATAG
>JAESUV010000082.1 GCA_016762975.1 Gammaproteobacteria bacterium
CCAATTGTTCTCGATCACCCACGAGCAGCGCATCGACAATTTGAGCAAAGTTATGCCCTAGTCCTTGCATTATATTTTTCAAATTGTCTTCTGCCGCACCAACCGGGACAGCTAGACAGACCAAAGTAATAAAAAAGACGATTTTTCGCATTAACGCATACCTCCTACTAATCTACACAAACAACACTATTTCATTCGACAATTTTATTATGCACATTAGCGAACGAATTGGGAAACGGATGACCAGCGACAAATAGATAAATTCTCTGCCTCGAATAAGATTCGGCGCCGTCTCCACAGCAGATTGCAGCCAGCGAGAGGCTAGAAATGCCTTCTTTAGAATATTTCACTCTGACCACCAAATCGTCACAATTGTCATCGTTTTGTAATATATATGACTTACAGTGCCCAGTATCGATTCGCAAGATCAGATACCCACAATAGCGAGACTTTGGAGATCGCCCATGAAAAGAGTAATACCCCCCTTCAGAATCAGGCACTTTGTGCTAGCAGCACTACTATTGCTAGGACTGTCGTCCGGCGCGCTCGCTGCAGATCAAGAACTATTGGATGTCTTATTGGCCAATGGGGCCATTACCCAAGAGCAATACGATACCCTGCTGGGTCGCGACGTGCTTAGCAGCGAGGATATCCTGACGCAGCCAGCTGCTAGCCGCGAGATCGAGGAGGCTGTCACTAGCGAAGTCGCTAGCCAGATCGATGAGAAATTTCCGGTAACGGCTGAGCACGTAGGCAGCGGATTTCGCTTCGCAACCCGCGATGGTAACTGGCAAACTGACTTGCAGTGGCGGGCTCAAACGCGCTTCACGACTCCCTATCGCTCTGATCCCCGCCAAATATCTTCGTTCAATGCTGGAAATCAATCCAATTTTGAGGCCCGTCGCCTGCGTATGAAGATCGGTGGTCACGGCTTTCAGCCCTGGCTGAAATACTATTTCGAGGTTGACCTCCAGCCTTCTAGAGATGTGGATGACAGCAGCTCGGCATCCAGCACAAGAGTGATTGACTGGCGTATAGATATCGCCAAGTGGGACTGGGGTGGTATTCGCCTCGGTCAGTGGAAAGTAGACCTCAATCGGGAACGAGTCGACTCTTCAGGCCGCCAGCAGTTCGTGGAGCGATCAATAGCCAACCGTGTATTCACCATCGACCGGCAAGTTGGTGTTCAGCTAAGAGGACACCTGTTTAAAGAAACCCCTGCCGACATGCGTTACTTTGCAGGAGTCTTTAACGGCGAGGGTAAGGGCGTTAACAATACCGACGACAATATGATGTACATGGCGCGTCTGCAGTGGAATTTTCTCGGTCGCGATCTTTCTTTCAGGCAGACAGACGTCGAATATACCGAGCTTCCCACTGGCAGTTTTGCACTAGCAGGAGCAACAACCACCGGCGCTTGCACTCGATGGTCATCATCGGGCTGTGGAAACCTTGACGGCTTTGAGAAACCGGCTGATGCAGCACCTGATCAGTACGAAATCGATCAGTTTGTCCAAGAATTTGCATTCAAGTATCGCGGGTTTTCTGCACAGCAAGAGCATCATGTTAAAAAGATACGCGATACTGTCACCGGTATCCGGAGTGAGCTGACAGGCGGATACGTGCAGGCTGGATATTTCTTTCATCATCTGTTTCCTGTCGTGCCAGCGCCGCTTGAATTTGCAGCACGCTATGCTTACGTTGACGAGCCCAACGCCAGCAATCTTACTTTTGATAATGCGCGAGAAGAGCTAACGCTTGGTGCTAACTGGTTTTTCAATGGTCACAATAACAAACTGACGATTGACTACTCGCGATTGAAACTCGACGACAACCTGCTGAGCAGGAATGAATCTGAAAACCGGCTACGTTTTCAATGGGACGTTTCGTTCTAACAGGTATCCTTAAGAAAAGAAAACTGGGGTCAGGATAGCTCGCCAATAGGCTTGGCCTCTGTCCTGAACTCAGTTTCTTGTGTAGGTAATTTAGGGATAAGGTGAAATCATTCTGCCCCCTGCTTGTTAACCCCTCTAATTGTTAACCCCTCTAATTGCTAGCCCGCCTGATTGTTATTGAGATAAAGCAATAAATGATGCATCAGGCCTCGACAAACCAGTGGATTCGGGCTTGAATTGCACCCTGTTGGGGCTCATGACTATTATCAGCGATAAACAAAGCACACAGGCCCAGAGCGACTAAAGGATCTTGGAGGATCACTCAATGAGCAACAATTCCGATAAGCTTCAAGGAAGACGTAAATTCTTGGCCGGCGTAGGTCTGGCAGCGGCAACAGCCACTGTGGCCTCTTCCGCACAAGCCGCAAGTAACAACAAAAGCGCAAACAACGGTTTCACACCGACTCGTCACGATGAAGATGCCTGGTTGGATGCGAATTCCGCCGGCCACAGGGTCTTTATCGATACATCCACCTCATCMGGCGGTRTTACTGCTCTGAACTACGCCAGCAATATAATGKTTGGGCATACCGAGGGCTATGACRACGGAGTAGARTCRGATATCGCTACYGTMATCTGCTTTCGCCATGGCTCCACYCCYTTAGGCTACAACGAYGCCATGTGGGCAAAGTACGGTGCRCAATTCAGYCAAATGCTGAACCTSAAGGATCGMAATACCGAKGGGCCATTCAGAATTAAYCCTATGAATCAGARCGAACARGATYTTGGGCAACGCAGCAACACCATTGACTCCTTAATTGCKCGTGGTGTYAGCTATGCTATTTGCASAAGAGCGACAGKAGCKTTCTCCCGCAGACTCGCAAGCGYAACSGGTGGYGACGCYGGGRCAATYTTTAATGAGYTGATCRCMAACAATATCCCYAACAGYCGGTACGTASCTGCAGGGGTGCTAGCTGCAACACGCAGCCARGAATACGGYTACAGCCTGCTGTACTCAGCCTAAACCTRYGCCCTGAATAGCTGTAMGTYTTGYGCGYAWCAAAAAACGCCAGTATCGRTTCTTCGACACTGGCGTTTTTTACGRAYTGATTTCCYTAGAARTCTCGCCTGACTYAGAGGTTTCGATAGTAYTCACGGATAGGTTCAAACGGACCAAATAGGTGCTGATCRTNGGGGGAAATTATCYCCATAGGGTGGATAAGGGCTRTCAACAGGCTTCCTGKTGATRTCAGGAAAATCCACCTCAAGRTTGGCTCTCTGAGGTCGCTCATGGGAGTTCAYGTAAGCGGCCACATCATAGGCCTCATCATCACTTAAATCTGGCTGGCCTAGCGGCATTCTTGCCTTGATAAAACGGGCCGCTGTCAAAATTCGCGTCATACCTGCCCCGTTATTAAAGCTATCGTCTCCCCACAGTGGTGGAAACAGATAGCCGTCTACGATGTCCGTAGTTTGCAATAAACCTTCACCGTTTTCGCCATGACACACCTGACATCTTTCACGGAATACTTCCCCGCCTGCTTCAGTACTCGCCCTGCGATTTGGCTCCATGAATGCCGGAGGCTCATCAAGAGCGCGCTTGCTGTCACCCAGCAGTGCATATTGTTGAGCAAGCCCTTTGATATACATCTCCATGGAAAGCATCTCGATACTATCGCGCGCCAGCTCCCTGCCGTTCATGCTGCGGGTCATGCAACCGTTAATGCGATCGCGCAAATCACTTTCTACGCCATCCCTGCCTGAAAATCTTGGATACTTGGTGTCGGCTAACAAGAGAGAGAGCGTACCCGGTTCGACTCCGCTGTCGAGGTGACAGGAGGCACAATCGAGATTAGTGCCGGAGAAGCGCATGGATGGATCTTCATGATTTGGGCCCATGGTCGACGAGGTTTCGCGAATCAATTGCCGACCATACTCAATGCTGGGTTCTGCATTTACTGGCCCCGTCGAAACTTGACCTGAGTACAGAGACAACGCAGCTAGGACAACTAGCACGCCGAGCACGCCACTGCCGATTATCGCCGCTATCAGGCCAATACCTTTTTGAGTAGAAATTAATTCGATCTGATTCATTTTGTTCTCACTGCTGGCTTTGTTTCACTTTCACTTTCACTTTCACTTTCAGTACCAATCTCACTTTCTCCGCCCTGCCCAATACTTTTTTCATACATCGACAACTGCTGAAGGAAAGCATATTTAGGTTGCTCAATACGTGCGCGAAACTCTGGCCGAATTATAGTCAACGCGGTGAACAGCGCCCCGAGAAAGAGTGTGGAGAGAACAATCAAATTACTAATCATTGCGCGCAATCCCCCGTTTAATTCCTGACTCATCAGCTTGAGCTAATGTTTCATTCCCTTGATACAGAGAACGCACATAGTGCACAGCTGCAGACATTTCTTGCTCGCTCAATCTATCTGTCCATGGGGCCATGGACGTTCCCGACACCCCTTCGCGCAAGGCGCGCATGGCGGCCTCTTCGCTCAATCTCTCGCGAATAAAATCTGTTGGCATTACCGGGATAGGCAATTTATCTACCGCAAAGCCATTTCCATCGCCGCTGTCTCCATGACACTCGGCACAATGAGCGGAATATATCTGCTGCCCACTATTCAATTGCGCAACTGTTGATTGCAAGTTAGTCGAAGCCGAATCTACCTGACTAAAACTCTCCACAACATCCGCCAACACGCTCAGCTGCGAAATAGACAAATCACGCCACGCTGGCATAGAGGTACCGTGCACACCATTCCACAAAATATCTGCAAGCAGATCACGGCGATATCGATGCTCTGAAAAATTTGTAGGTGGTGGCTGCAGCCATGCAGAAGCGGGACCATCACCTAGTCCCTGCGTGCCATGACAGCCACTGCAATTGTCGAGAAAGAGTTGTTCGCCGGAAACATTACCTACGAAATCCGCAAGCATCGGTGCCGACCCGCGTGGCCTTGTGCGAGCAGGGTGCGCATTGAGCACTTCGGCGTTCAATGACATCAAGACTTGCACATCATCGGTAAGCGACCTTGCACGCTCATCACCTTCCGGCCAGGCTAATTCGCGCTCTCTGCCTAGCGTTTCGATATAGGCCAGCAGATCGAGGGCTTCACGATTTGGCTTGTCGGCAGAGCCATCGAATAGCTCTGGGTAGGCCGGCATAACAGACTGAGGAACTACGGCTCTCGGTGCGAACAGGTGAACAAGATGCCATTGCCTAGTTCGAGTTCCAGATGCACGAGCAAGGTCGGGCCCGATGCGCCGAGTGCCTAACATATGCGGCGTATCCAACCTTCCTTCCCAGGCTAAACTAGGTGCACCGAAGCGCTGCATATCGCTTTCTGTGAATCGCACTTGCTGCGTGTGACAATAAGAACACCCCTCACGGGCATAGATTACCCGGCCTCTAACTTCAGCTGGCGAGAGTGCTAGAGGCGCTGCAGGCGCCAGAAGTGCAGTCTCATCATTCAGAGACTGTAACGGTAGGATGCCGAGTATCGTGACAGAGAGAACGAAGAAGCCAACTCCCCCTAAAAAGGCCACTGCGTACGACATACTTAACGCTGACGACGGCTTAGAAGTTACGGTACTGTCCATGCCTGCATTCTTAGAGTGCTGTTCACCACTAGCAACGGCGTCTATCTGATCCCCCGTGACAGTGCTTGATTTGCTAACTAATAGGCCATAGAACAACAAGCAAAAGCCTACAGTGATCGGTATTGCCGACAAGCTGCGGATAGCCCAGTAAGGTGCCGATGCCCGCACTGATTCGATCCACGGTGTCGTGGCCTGCCATAGTTCTCCCTGCACAAAGCCGGCAAGGGTGAGATCCACCACCATCAACGTGATTCCGATTGTTAATAGATAGTAAGACCATTCGAGAATTCTGTTATCGATGCTAAAGCCAGGCAGGCGTTGCCATGCATGAACGATGCCCGCAATACTAGCAAAGGTCGCAAAACCCAGCATTGCTAGGTGGGAATGGCCGATGATGTAATCGGTAAAATGCACCAGGCTGCTAAATGTCATATTCGCCTGCCAGGAGCCTTGCAGACTCACAACAAGATAGAAGACGATGGACATGGAAGCGAAACGCAGCACAACGTTCTTTGGAATTAAGCCAAAGCCACGCTGCGAAAGCATCAAGTTCGACACGACGATAATTACCACCACTCCCAACAGAAACGAAGCAACGATGGCGGTGAGTTGAGCCGCCATTGGAATCGCGGAATAAATGTAATGGTGAATGCCGTTCAGCGGATAGAGAAAGAACAAACCCCAGAAACCGAGCATGGATAGGAAGTGGCTGTAAATTGGCTTCCCGGTATTGGCCGGAATAACATAGTACAAAATAGCCAGTGCCATTGGTGTTACGAATAAGCCAACAGCATCGTGGATCCACAAGCCACTAAAGGCCGCACCTGCTGCGCCAGGAACCAGTTCAGGCACGATGTTACCCATGGGAAAAGACAACAGGGTAAAGACCAGCGCGCCGATGATATACCAGCTGGAAACATACAAATTTTCAAACCCACGCTTAAAGAAACCAGGCAAAAATTGCACGGCAGCAAGAACAAACGCAATAACCACAACCACATCTACAGGCAGAGGGAACTCAGCCCATTCCAGCGGCTGACTGTATCCACTAAGCACCAGTATCCAGCCTGGAATCATCATCGCGAAATTCCACAGAGCGAACAAGACGATACCTAAGACTCTGCTGGTGACAGGCCTGCCACTGAGCACAGGAACTGCATGGTACATAAATGCGATGAATGCATTGCCTAGCCATCCAAACATGATGCCCTGAGTATGGGCATAGCGCAGTCGACCCCAGGAAGGAAAAGCGGCCATGGAGTCGGGGAACACAAACTGCAATGACACAAGAATACCGAAGCATACCGCCAACAAGAGTGTGGCAAAGGCAGCYAGGGAGTGCGCCCTAACCAGCAGACTTTCTATCTGTGGATTGAATTCGCTATTGGGTTCRTCGRRAGATTGRTTTTTCATACTRCTCAKYRMTTAAATTTGTGATTCTTATGTGRCAACTCGGGAGCGAACTSCGCCMGTACTATACCTTCTATGCCGGCCCACGGCAGCCCTACACACWSTAGTTRCCAAMTTCAGTTGCCWGATTCGKCTGTAYYYTGTACATCCAAGCSTATTGTCTACAGRCWTGGAAAATACTAAATCTAGCGGGGTTTGATAAGCTTTTAGCYCGATTGTAAGAGTAATTGTGCACTTTTAGTGATCRAGATCAGCAAAAARTGGGTGTGTTATCAGCTCAAACCCGTAATATAGGCCCGTAGTTTGGGGCTCTGGGAGCTATCCTCCCTGTTACAACTTATTGCCTCTCTCAAGCCTATATCTGGGTAAACTAGCATTTGCATAGAGTTATCGGCGCCGCACCTAGCGATGAGTAATTAGAGCAAGGTGGCACTGAATTAGAAGCAATGAAAGTGAATACCTATTTAAAAATCAAAACAAAAGTAATTTGAGTTGGAGAAAGATATGTCAAAATTAGCAACAACATTAGGCCTCATAACAGCCGGACTACTGGCATCCAGCCAAGTCGCAGCGCAATCTGATGCAGCGACAATTGAAAAGGCTTTGTCACCATTGCCTATGGATCTGCGCGCAGATGCCACCGTATATAAATATGACGACAACGGAAATCGTGTCACGCTGAAAGTTGGTACAAACCATGTTGAGTGCCAGCCAACTAACGAAGCGGGCTTCACCCGCTGCGGTCCTGTTTCACAGCGTGCCCGTCGTGATCTGCAAGCCAAATTATCGGCGGACGGTCTTGAAGGCGACGACTTGCAAATGGCCATGCAGAAAGCGCAAGACGAAGGAACGATTCCTGCTCGAAAGTTTGGGTCGATAGCCTATCGTAGATTTGACACTCCTGACCGTATTCAGTATCTGATGGTTATCTCTCTACCAAACGCGAGCGCCGAAGAACTTGGCATGCCAACTGGTGGTCAGCGTGATAACGCTCTCGCCGGCAAGGGAACACCATGGATGATGCGTCCAGGTACTTCCGGAGCACACTTAATGATTCCTATTAATGGAACCGAGTATTCCAATACAGGAAAATAATCCTATAAGTGGAAACCGCCTTGATGAAGGGTCTAGTGAAATCCATCATTAGCTCGCCGCCACCCTCAAATTCCACCCTGCCGAAGTAGGCTGGTGGAATTTCATCGAAGGTCAGGCGGTCGGCTTTCCATGTCGCTTCCCCTCTCGGCTTCTCAGAAAATTTAGAGTCACCAGGTAAACCAATCAATGAAAGCCAATACAACTTCGTTCGCCCTCATCCTTACTGTGTTCAGTGTGTGTTTTTCCTTGAACTCAACCGCGCAAACCAAAATCTCCTATGGCCAAGACCCGATGCAATACGGGGAGCTGTA
>JAESUV010000083.1 GCA_016762975.1 Gammaproteobacteria bacterium
CACCGCGATCCCGAGCAGCGCGATGAAGCCGACCGAGGCTGGTACCGAGAGGAACTCCCCAGTCACCCATAACCCGATCAGTCCACCCGTTAGCGCAAAGGGAATATTGGATAGCACGATAAGTGTCTGCTTTATAGAATGAAAAGTCAGGAACAGAATTAGCGCAATAAGAGACAGCGCGAGTGGTACCACGAGTGCGAGTCTCGCTGCAGCCCTTTGTTGATTCTCGAATTCGCCACCCCATTCCAGTCGGTAGCCTTCGGGGAGCTCTATGCGATCGGCAATCAATTGCTGCGCCTCGGCGACAAACCCAACTAGATCTCGCTCTGTCACATCGGTGCGGATGACAGAGAAGCGCTGCCCCGCTTCGCGAGAAATCGTGATCGGGCCTTCCACCCGTTCGATAGTAGCGACATCGGATAGGGGGATCAATTCTCCACTGGGTAGATCGATGAAGCTATTGCTCAGCTGTGCTAGCCCATCGCCCTGAATGCTTTCGTACCGCACCATCAGAGGAACCCTAGCAGTGCCTTCGATTACGCTGCCAACATTAAGGCCCTCTATCTCGGAGCGCAGGCGCAATTGCAATTCATCGGCGCTCAGGCCTAAGCGCCCAGCCATCATTCTATCGACTGTCACCTGCAGGTATTGCGCGCCTTCATTGATCGTGGCGATGGTATCGATAGCACCAGGAATTGTTTCGATAAGGGCTGCAATATCCTGAGCGTTTTGATTCAAGGCGCTTAAGTCAGTGCCGAATAATTTAATCGCAACATCGCCTCGTGAGCCAGTCAACATCTCCGATACTCTCATCTCGATAGGCTGTGTGAAACCGTAGTTTAGGCCTACGAACTGGTCCATTATTTCGCGTAGATGATTCTCCAATTCAGACTTAGTGGCGACGCTCCATTGTTCTGGTGGGCGCAACTGCAAGAACATATCTGTCTCGTTTAATCCCATTGGATCCATGCCCATCTCGTCGGATCCTATGCGCGAGACGACGCGTAGGATCTCTGGCACATTATTCATCAGTTCGCGCTCTACTTGTTGTACGACGCGGATATTCGCTTCCAAGCTGATGGAGGGTATTGTCTCCAATTGAATGAGAATATCWCCCTCGTCCATTGTCGGCATAAAGGTYTTGCCMACTAAGGGAAACACCACCACGCTCGTTGCYAACAATAAYGCGGCACCCGCCAGCAGGRCCGCAGGGCGATGCAGMGCYTTCTTAAGTAAAGGGCGATAGATTGCAGTAAGTTTGCGACTCAACCARGGTTCGTCGTGCCCATCGGCGCGMAYCARAAAGGATGCYACTACRGGGATGAGYGTCAAAGASAAKACAAGTGACCCTARTAGTGCAAATACTATTGTCATAGTCACTGGRCCAAATAGTTTGCCTTCMAGYCCCTCTAGTGTGAGCAAGGGCAGGAACACAATCACTATGATGATAATGCCAGAGGTYACAGGAAGCGCCACATCTCTTACTGCACGATAGATGATGTGGAGGTTYGGTAAGCGTTGSCCGCCCTTGGGTTGATGGGCYAGYGAGGATACGATGTTCTCCACAATCACTATCGACGAGTCCACCAGAATTCCGATAGCGATCACAAGACCGCCAAGACTCATAAGATTAGCTGACATATTTAGTTGTCGCATCATAAGGAAAGTAAACAGAGCGGACAGTGGTAAGATCACAGCCACTGTGAAGGCTGCACGAACGTTGCCTAGGAAAAGGCCCAGCAGAATAACCACCAGAGCCACGGCTTCGAGCAATGCTTGCGTGACTGTACCTACGGCGCTTTCAATGAGCACCGTGCGGTCATAGAACACATTGATGCTGGTGCCTGTAGGCAGCGTTTTCTCAAGTTCTACGATTTTATCTTTAACGCCTTGCACGACGTCACGAGTGTTCGCGCCGCGCAGACCAATCACTAGCCCTTGGACTGCTTCTGCACCACCGTCTGCTGTCACTGCACCGTAGCGCTCCATGGTGCCAGTGGTGATGTTGGCAACTTGGGAGAGCAATACTTTCTCGCCCTCGGCATTGTCGACAAGGGTGTTGCCAATGTCTTCGTGATTGCTTATAGCGCCTGTCACGCGAACAAGTATGACTTCCTCGCCTTGGCGAATACGCCCAGCGCCATCATTTTTGTTATTCATTTCCAATGCGGCGATGATGTCGAGCGTGCTGACACCCAGCACCGTCATGGCTTCACGTCTGGGTTGTATTTCATAAGTTCGTATGAAGCCGCCAAGGGAATTCACGTCCGCGACACCCGGGACAGTACGTAGCGCGGGGCGGATGGTCCAGTCGAGCAGGAAGCGCTTGTCTTCGAGCGTGAGAGATGCGCTTTCGATGGTGAACATGAACATATCCCCCAGCGGCGTGCTCATGGGCGCTAATCCGCCGCTGATGCCGCCTGGCAGATTTCCCCATACACTATTCAAGCGTTCTGTTACCTGTTGGCGTGCCCAATAGATATCGGTGCCGTCTTCGAAGTCCAAGGTAATAGAAGTTAGGGCGTATTTCGAGATCGAGCGCAGCATCGACTGATACGGAATACCCAGCAGCTCCACCTCAACTGGCTGAGTGATAAGTGACTCTACTTCCTCCGGGGTCATGCCCGGTGCCTTGATGATGATCTTGACCTGGGTGGGGGAGATATCCGGAAACGCATCGATAGGAATATYCAGCAACGCGCGGACTCCGAAGCCCGTTAAGAGTAGCGAYARGAGAATGACCAAYAAGCGYTGGCTTAGMGARAACTGTACGAGAGAGGCTAACAYTATTCGAMACTCCCYAGGCCTAGTTGAATGCCTTTGAGMACGGCGCTGCCTTGGATCGCGATCATCTCGCCCGCGCGTAGTCCCGAYTCTGCCARATAGTCGGCCCCARCCGAGAGTAGATCGAGTTCCCGAGCCTCAACWCCTGAGTTMGTGCGYACATAGATGGTAGCGRTATTCCCGCTGTGYACYACGGCGCGATCYGGCACCAGTATGCCCTGTCTYGAAGGGGGCAGGACTACCGAAATAATCTGACCRGTCGTAAAGGCATTGCTGTTGTTGAACTCGGCAAATAACTCGATAGTTTGATTGCTACTATCAATCACAAAGTCTTTCTGGCGTAGCGTGAGCGTCTCGCCGGAACTGGCAACGGCGAAGGTCTGGCCGATGTCTATATTGGTGGCGAAGTGACCAGGCACATGGATACTGACCCAGCGACGCTCGCCTGAATTGAGAAACGCTAAGGGGACATTTGCCTCCACATAGTCGCCAACGGCACCCATTCGCTGCGTTAAGACGGCAGTGTTGGGTGCAACCAAGAAATAGCTGCCAAGGCCATCACCATTCTTTCGCAGGGCATTGAGGCGCGCCTCGTTGAAGCCGGCCAAGCTCAGCTGTGCGCGCGCACTTTGCTGTGCAAACATTGCTTGTTGTATATGGGTGCGTGTTTGTAAAAGGCGTTGCTGAGAGATCACTCCTTGTTCGAATAGCGCTTCGTCCTTGCGTACTTCGAACTGTGCGTTTTCTTGTGCCGAAATTGCGGCTATCCAATCGTTCTGGACCGAAAGTATCTCGGAGCTACGGATGCTTGCGAGAACTTGGCCAGCGCTGACAGCGCTGCCAGAGCTCAGATGCCATTGTTCAATCACGCCAGAATAGCGCCCGCTGAGGTTAGCGATTGMATCCGGTGAGTTGATGAYGGTGGCAGGAAAGCGCGCCCCAGCATTATTRTCCGGAGMTTGTACCGYTGCGAAAACGATTCCCATGCGAATRATATCRGYATCMGAGATAGCGATTTTTTCTTGCGCGAAYAGTGCRGGAGAAAATAGTGCAGGAGAAAAYAGTGCGAGCAAYATAAGAGTAGGGCRCTTCTTGAAAGTTAACTTCATGGGAGAACTCCAATGATTTGGTTAGATTCTGTGATCAGTCTTTGATRCTGCATGGACATAGTTTCGAAGTTCTTAGCACTGGTCCGTGCTTGTTGCATCGCGATGACAACTTTGCTCAAGTCTGTTTCCCCTAGCTCGAATGCACTGCTTGCCATATTCCATTGCGCTCGAGACAACTGGGCCTGTTCCTGGCTCAGGGGGAGTGTTTTCTCGAGGGTAAATAATTGATGTTCCACTTCGTGCAGTTGGGCATTGAGTTCGCGCAGAGCTGTGTAGTACTGCACTTCGGCATCGACCTTGGAGCGGCGTGCAGTGCTGCCGGCAACGCCGACGAATGACTTGCCGCCGAAGGGTATACTGATAGACAGTGCGAGCGCGTTTTCGTAATTGGCATTGGCGCCATTTTTCATGCGGCGCGAGCCAAGTGTCAAAACAGGATTGCCTTTCGCAGCTGTTTCCGCTTTACTAATAATGGCGTCTTGCAGATCTATACTGCTTTGCAGAAATTGCAATTGTGGGTGTGTGTGGGCGACCGTTTCTCTAACTACTCGCATTTCGGCGTGGGGGCTAGCCGGCGCTACCGTAAGTCCCGTGAGTACAGCATAAGTGCGCTCGGCATCCACGAGCATCGCTTCGGAATTTAACTCATTACGTTGTTGGCTGAGCAATAGCGTGCGGGCTTGCATGACATCCAGTTGCGATACTTGTCCCGCATTGAGAAGCGTTTCAACAATTCGCAACAATTCTTGCGCACCCGTCGTGGCTTCTTGCTCCAGCTCTAAGAGGGTTTCGGCTTCATGTAGATCCGCGAGGCTCGTGCGCAACCTGCCGGCGATCTCCAGCTCGAAACTACGTTGCCAGCCGCTGGATTGCACGGAGTACTGCTGCCCCAAGGCGCTCATGGCCTTCTTTTCTCCCGGACGCCATAGCGGCAAAGCGACACCATAGCTCAACTCCGTCTGGCCTAAATTAGTGAGGGAACGATCGTCAATGTAATCGATTTGCGCACTAGGTCGACCGGCAATCCAGCTTTGCCCAATGCGTTTGTGGTCCTTGGCCTGCGCATCGCGAACGGCGATCTCACGATACTTGGGCGATTGCAACATGGCTTGTTCGAGAATTGCGTCGAAGGACAAGGTCTCACTCTTGCTGAGATGGACATGCTCTATGCCCTGGCCCCAAGCTGCTCCTGTCATTGTTGCCAGAATGCCGAACATTGCTAACGAAGAAATGCGGATATTATTCACTATTGTTAACCCATTTGTACTAACGTTGGATACATCCTAGCTCGGGGAATGTGGAAAAAATGTCAAAGGCACGATTTCACTTTTTTTTGACATGCTTCATGTCTTACTGACACTCTGTGAGGACCAAGGACATAATGTTCTGCATCCACCCATTAGGAGTGTTTTAGTGAAGGTGTTAGTGGTCGAAGATAATCGGGATATCGCGGCGAATATAGCCGATTACTTGGAGCCAAAGGGGCATGTGCTGGACTTTGCCAGCAATGGTCTACATGGCTTGCAGCTTGCGACGAGTGAACGCTACGACGTGATTGTCCTCGACATCATGTTGCCGGGGCTAGATGGTATGACGCTGTGTCGTCGTCTGCGCGAAGAGGCTCGCGTAACTACTCCAGTATTGATGCTCACGGCGCGAGATCAGTTGGACGATAAGCTTGAAGGCTTTCAGGTCGGTGCCGATGATTACCTGGTCAAGCCTTTCTCGATTAAAGAGCTGGAGGTGCGCTTAGAAGCACTTGTTAAACGCAGTCAACATCAGGGGGCTAGTCGCCTGCTGCAGGTTGCAGATTTGCAATATGACAGCGATACGATGTTGGCCTCGCGGGGTGGGCAAAGCTTGGAACTCAATCCTATTCAGCGCAAGCTGCTGCAGACATTGCTGCTTAACACTCATCGTGTGGTGTCCCGCGAGGAGTTAGAGACGCTAATTTGGGGCGATGAATTACCGGATAATGACGTGCTACGCACGCATATATACCATCTGCGCAATGTGGTGGACAAACCCTTTGCGGAAAAACTCATTCACACAGTCCATGGTGCGGGTTATCGGCTGCAGCAGGACTGAAACATGCGCATACGTTTAGGTTGGGTAAGAAGATGAAGTTGGAAACTGATAGTCTGCGCTTTCGCGTACTTTTGGCATTGGTGTTGATTGTTAGTGCTACGAGCGTCCTATTTGCGGGCGGCGTATTGATTATCAAAGCACAGCTGGAGGCAGTCATCTTCGGTGAGATGGCAGCGAAACAATTCGATGCCTTGGTAGAGCAGGTAGACGCGGGTACATATCACCAATCAAGTCTATTCAGCGGCTGGCAGTTCTACTTTGGAGACACACTAGACAAGGTGCCCGAGCAGATTGCGCGTTTGAGCCCCGGTTCCCACCATAGCGTATCGCTAGGCGATTCCAGGTATCAGGCTCAAGTAGGAGAATTGCAAGGACGGCCCGCCTATCTTACCTACGATGTTACGCAGTGGGAGGAGCAGGAGCACCGCGTACTGATGATGTTGCTCGATGGTCTTGGCATCGTGTTAATAGCCGCTCTGATTATGGGCTTTACGGCAACTCGGGCCATTCTGGCCCCGGTGCGTAGACTCTCGCGCCGGCTGACCGAGATTCGACCCGGCCAGCGTAGTCTACGTATCGCTCAGGAATACCAAGGTACGGAGATTGGTCAGATTGCGGCGGCTTTCGATAAGTACATGGAACGCTTGGACCAGTTTGTAGAACGTGAACGTTCTTTTACCGCCGCTGCAAGTCACGAGCTGCGCACTCCTTTATCTGTGATGATGGGTGCCGTCGATGTGCTCGACAGTACTGAACAGAGTGCGGTATCCAAGCGAGCCACCGAGAGAATTAGACACGCCTGCAGCGAAATGCTGGCCTTCATCGAAGCTACCTTGTACATGTCCCGCGAAGATTCCAATCAGATTGATCAGGCCGCGCCAATAGACCTGAGCGCCATCGTGAAGCGTCTGCTAGATGAAAGCGAAGATCAGCTGCGCAGCCACAATATCGAAGTGGAGACTGACTTCAGCGCGTCCCCTAAGCTGAATACGCCCAGCAGCCTATTACAGATTAGCGTAGGCAATCTACTACGCAACGCTATTGAGCACACCCGCTCTGGCAAGATTAGTATTGTGGTGCGCAGCGATAGCTTTTGCATCAGCGATACGGGGGAGGGCATTCCCGCTGACAAACTTGAAGAGGTATTCGATCGTAGTTATACCACTAAGCCGGGTGGCACGGGCCTTGGTCTAAATCTTGTTAAACGAATTTGTGATCGCTTTCATTGGCAGATCCACATCGAGAGTGAGCTAGGTACTGGCACTACTGTGAATATTTATTTCTGATGGGACAAGGTGCCGCATCTATTGCGCGGCGTGCAGGAGTAAGATGCCTAGCCTTATTTAGGTAAACAGCTAGCTTGCTAATTTATTTCTAAGGATTAATGTCTCTTCGGTCTGGTTAGTTTTTTCTAACCGGACTTTTTTTGCTTGCCATGGCTCGAAGCTAATCCGACAGCTTGCCTCGTTGTGCAAAGAGGCGCGTACCAACACGAATACCGCGGGTCTTAATGGATTGAATCGGCAATTTGAAGTTGCTCAACCTGAGCTGGTTTAGGTTGGAGATATTAGGTATTCATGAACGTAGGAAGGCTGGTTGTATCTTGCAGTGGTTATCGATCTGTATTCGAGACAGGTTGTAGGCTGGAGCATGGAGTCACGCATGAAGGCTTAGTTTGTATGTGGTGCACTGATATGGTCCTTTGGCTACGGGCCAGCAGCTGGTTTGGCTGTCCTTTCAAATCGGGCACGCAATATGCTAGTGAGGCCTACAGGAGGCTTCTAAAGGCCCATGGTTTTATCTGTAGCATGAGTCGGAAAGATGACTGTTGGGATAACGCGGTGGCGGAGAGCTTCTTCGGAAGCTTGAAACAGGAACGAGTCCAGTGGTGTTGCTAGCAGGCATGGGTTGAAGCGCAACAGGATGTATTAAATTGCATATCCATATTTTATAATAGCTATCGTCGGCATTCATATCTGGATTGTGTCAAAAAAATCTTAACCTTCTATAAAACAACCAGCAGAGCTGCTTGCAGGCATTCTTATTTTAATCTTGTAGTTTGCGATAAAGAGAGCGTGTGCTAATGCCGAGAATTTTTGCTACCGCTTCTTTGTCATTCTGGTGTGCTTCCATTAGCTCTGACAAATAACGTTTTTCATGGGTCTTGAGGTCTACCCATTGATCCTCGGTTTCACTGTTTTTGCCAGCAGATAGATTAATTCGATCCGGCGCGTCTTCTAGGGCAAGTGCTATAACTTGATCATCGACTACGTTCGTGTCCGCCATGACCAAGG
>JAESUV010000084.1 GCA_016762975.1 Gammaproteobacteria bacterium
GTAAAAGCGACTTAGGGCTGATATCTCTAAGCGAGGCGCGAAGCCAATGAGTCGCAGTGCGACAGCAAAATTTATTCCCACGACAAAGGCCATGGCGAGAGAATGCAGGGTCAAGGAGCTGAAGAACGCGACCCCAGATTCCCGCATCAGTATGCTGAGTGTGGTTTCTTCAAGCCTGGCTAGTATTTCCAGTTTAGTTAACCCTTATTCGTGAGACTTTATTTAACTTGTAGCGTTCATTCTTAGGCGAGAAGCGGGTCGATGAAACGCTCCATTGCAGCACGAAGACTTGTACCTGCTTGCTCCAGGACTGCTTGGTGAACGTAGCCTTTGTGATATTGAATAATTAGCTGAGGGTGGCGCCGCTGTCAATGCGAATCTACCGACACTACCTTTTTGCTGACCATTTAAGATTTGGCTGCCCTTCTGAAAGTGATATGGTAGTTGCAAATAAGAATTTGGGGGCTAGCAATGACAGACCATGCGATAAAAAATGCTGTAACGCCGCGATTTCATGCATTGCTAGCGCTGCCACTTTTAGTAGTGCTGAGTGTTTTCAGCGTAGCTGCAGAGGGTGATTTTGTACCAAGAACGGCTGACGGAAAGCCAGATTTTAATGGCATTTGGCAGGCAATCGGCAGTGCGCATTGGAATATAGAGCCTCACGCAGCGGRCTTTGGCCCCCTCGYTGAGCTTGGTGCTATAGGGGCGATTCCTGCCGGCTTGGGCATCGTCGAGGGAGGRGATATTCCTTATACCTCTCAGGCTCGCGCTAAAGCGCARGAGAACAGGGCRGATTGGCTGTCGCGGGACCCKGTCGTGAAGTGTTATATGCCAGGSGTGCCGAGAGCGACCTAYCTGCCGTTYCCCTTYCAGATTATTCAGTCTCCAGAGCATGTTGTTATGGCTTATGAATTTGCCAGTGCGAGCCGTATTGTCTATATGGATCGCCCTGATTTCGAGGCACCAATAYTTAGCTGGATGGGRCATTCACGGGGSCAYTTCGAAGGGGATAGCTTGGTCGTTGATGTAACTGATCAAGTACCCGACACATGGTTAGATCATGCCGGCAATCATCACAGCGATGCGCTGCGGGTTACTGAGCGTTATACCCATATGGGGCCGAACACCCTTATGTACGAGGCCACGTTGGAAGATCCCAATGTGTATACCGAAGCATGGACTTTAAGGTTCCCGCTATACAGAAGGCTCGATGAGAACATGCAAATCCTTGAATTCAAATGTGTCGAATTTACCGAGGAGCTCATCTACGGCCATCTACGCAAGGGTGTGGAAGAAGAGTAAGAATAAGCTCTAATTAATTGTTTGTATTGATGATATTTAATGTCTTTGGCCCGCCTCGTAGCGGGTTTTTTGTCGGCTGCCCGAATTTGAGTCTAACTTGAGGGAGCGGCGTTAAATGAGTTTGCGTGGATGAGAGGGTATGACTGAATTGAATGATTTAAGTTTTGTAACATGGGGCCTAATAGGCTTCATGCTTCTGCTCATCGCTTATTTCCACGGTCCTAGCTATTCGTCTCATACGGTGCGCAGCGCACCCTCAATTCTCACCAGTTTCGGCATCTTTGGTACCTTCCTAGGTATCGCATTCGGCCTGATGCGTTTCGATAGCGCCGATATAGAGGCTAGCGTTCCGGTAATGATCGATGGCCTAGGCGTAGCAGTGTGGTCCTCAATTGTTGGGATATTGGGTGGCCTGAGTATCAGGCTGCGGAATACTTTGTCATTGATCAGGGTGGATTCGAGCAATACTGAAAAGCCGACTACGGTCTCCGACCTAAACGATACCATCACTACCCTAAATTCGAATATCGAGCAGCTACGTCAGGAGAGCCATGCCGACAGTCAGRCTTTGTTGGAAGCTACGCGCTCCTATCAGCAGCAGATGGTAGTCGCGAATACCGATGCTCTGACGTCTGCCCTCGCTAAGGTAATGTCGGAGTTTAATAGCCGCATCGAAGTGCAATATGGCGAAAACTTCCAGAAGTTTAACGAATCATTAGGYCRCCTGCTGCAATGGCAGCAAAGYTATTCGAGTCAATTAGACGATATGCTGCRGGCTCAAAAGGCGAGTATTGAGGTTATTAGCCTTGCGAGCCRCTCCTWTGARCAGATGATGGTGCATTCGCAAAACTTTAATAAAGTTGCCGAATCAYTAGGCAAGCTRTTGRGYGGTCTCGARCAACAGACATCAAATTTGGAAGGSTATCTTTCGGGGTTRTCTGGACTSGTCGGTCAGGCATCGGAGGGGCTGCCGGCGCTCGGTGACTATGTATCCGAATTGACGTTAAAACTGAGCGCGAGTATTGAGCAGAACAATGCAAGCTTGACGCAAGTACTAGCATCCGCGGCACGCGATATTTCTGAAACTGTAGAGCAGGTTACACAGAGCTTAGCGAGTTCGGTAAATCAGGCTCACTCTGGCCTTGCGGTACATGTTGAGGCGATGACTGAAAAGACAGAGAAGCAGATGCAGCTCCTCGATCAGTCAATGGAGAAAGAATTAACAGCAGCGTTGCAGACCTTCGGCTATCAACTGACAGCGCTATCGGAAAAGTTCGTGAACGACTATGTTCCGCTGACCGATAGGCTTCGCGATTTATTGTTGATGGCAGAACAGCAATCGGGCAAGCGTCCGCAATCATCCAAGTAGGTCGTTATGCTAGGTGCTGAAATAGAAGTGGAAACTGAAGAGCACTGGATCGCGGTTAGCGATCTAATGAGCGGTTTGATGATGCTTTTTCTGCTTATTTCCGTCATGTACCTTGCTATTTTGGAGCGCAAAAACGATGAAATCGAGCGAGTGGTAGTTCTCTATAAAGATTTGCGCGAGGAGTTATACGCGGATTTACTTGCGGAGTTTAATGATGACTTGCCACGGTGGGGAGCAGAGCTGGGGGAAGACCTAAAGCTTCGTTTCACAAACACTAGCTTGCTGTTCGAGGAGGGGGAGTCGGATCTCAAGCTTGAATTTCGGGCGATACTTAGTGACTTCTTTCCACGGTATACGGCTATCCTTACCTCAGAAGCATACCGTGATGACATTCTCGAGATGCGAATCGAAGGGCATACCTCTAGCTCTTGGTCTTTCGCTGCAGATAGCGATGAAGCGTATATGAGGAACATGGCGCTTTCCCAAGAACGTACTAGGACGACCTTGGGGTTTCTGTTTTCACTCGAAGCCGCCGCACATGAAAAGGATTGGCTGCGTGAGCGGATGACAGCAAATGGCCTTTCTTCTTCCCAATTGATTCTGCAAGACGATGGCCTTGAGGACGAGCAGCGATCACGGCGCGTTGAGTTTGTCGTGGTTACGGACGCGGAGAAGCGCCTCTCTAYAATTCTAGAAGAAATTCGCTAGGAACGGCGCTGTGAAAYTACCTGACTTCAGAGACTTTCAATCMTTCAATGARCTRCGTGAGAAGATTGGYACGGAAGAATTYGGYTTCTTCGAGTTGTTCGATCCGGTTATTCATTTAACCGGYAGCGAGCGTTCGGCGTTGGAAAATCCAGGTATGTTGYKSAGGGCAAATGRGCTGCGAGTGCTGCCAGATAAGACYTTGGCYATCAAGAATAGTCGCGTGYTGGCGTATATCCCCGATGAAACTTGGTATAGAAACCATAGAGAATATCCCASCTATCATATYGCTTGGTGTTCACGCCTAGATGCCCAGTTGGYGGAGCACCCMGTGYTGGAATATCTCGTTACTACAWAGATGTCGGATGACTACAAGYTGTTAAAAATTCGCGGTCGCGGTGAAATATCGTTGTCAGAACACGGGCTTGTGGTCTGTAAGCATTGTTTACATGCRYTACGTTATAGGGACTWYGATGAATTCCGCAACAGGCGCAGAGGTTATAGTCAGAAAGTGTTGAACGAATTTAGTCTCAAAGATTTCTATCGTTTCTATCCGCAATACCCTCTTAGTTTTGGCAAGTCGGCACTGACCGAAAAGGTGGAGAGAGCGAAGAGGGAGGCTGTGCCCGATTCGCCCCTAGATACCGAATCCTCGTTAGATTGAGTGCCTAGGAAGTGCGAGTTTACACATCCTCTTGTTGAGCTGGTTGAATAACTCAGCGGCTGCGTTGTTCAAGGAGGCCGGTGTCAACGCCTTGGATTCCCACCATGGCCAAGATGATGAGGAATGAAGTCTGCGGCCCTTCATGGGAATTGGTTGGCACGAACCACTCATCCGGAGAGTGTGCACCACCACCATTACCACCTCCGGCGATAGTTATTGCTGGAATCCCCATTGACATGGGGACATTGGAATCGGTGCTAGAGATACTCAGCTGTTGTAGTTCTATACCAACCTTGTCGAAAGCAAGGGCCGCCGCCTGAACTAGTGACTCTTCTGTAGCGGTTCGTCCTACCGGCCGGTCTCCGATCAACACAAAGTCCACGCTAATCTCGCCGTTGTTCCAGCGTGCGTTCTCTTCATTCACGGCTTCCAGAGCTGCTGCCTTGGCGCGTTCTTCTAAGAGTGCCAGCTGTTCCCGGTCGTTAGATCGCATATCGAGAGCGAAGACTGCATCTGCTGCGATTGAATTAACTGAAGTGCCAC
This sequence comes from Gammaproteobacteria bacterium, assembly GCA_016762975.1. Classification (GTDB taxonomy): domain Bacteria; phylum Pseudomonadota; class Gammaproteobacteria; order Pseudomonadales; family Pseudohongiellaceae; genus UBA9145. The sequence continues at coordinate 4,587 of JAESUV010000084.1, forward strand.
CGGCTACCGTTCCTACAGTGAATGTGGTCTTCGGGAAGCTTGGGGTTTCCAAGTCGGCTATCTTAGTGATAGCCCTACCCATGGCATGTATCGCGCTTGCTAGGCCGAATGCGCCGAAGGAGTGCCCGCCAGGTCCGCTAAATCGAAACTCGAAGCGTCGGCTGCCGGTGCCGCCAGTGGTAATGCGCCGAAGTCGAACACCATCGATCGAGACGAAGCCATCGATCTCAGGGTGGTCACGGAAAATAGCTTTGATTCCGCGCAAATCCCCCCTGCCTTCTTCACCCACGTTTGCGGCAAACATGATATCGCCATGAGTCTGAATTCCCGAATTATTCAGCGTCTCAATTATGGAAAGCATGGCAGCAAGGCCGCGGGTGTCGTCACCTATGCCGGGCGCATAGTAGCGTCCCCCACGTAGCTCGATGCTGGTATCCACGCCTTCAGGGAATACTGTGTCCAGGTGGGCGGCTATCAGGAGGGTTGGCCCGTCGCCATTGCCGCGCCGAATTCCAATTGCGTTGCCTTCACTGTCGATATAGGCGTCTTCCAAACCGCGGTCCTGCATCAATGTTAAGTAGTAAGCGGCACGTACTTCTTCCTTAAACGGAGGTGCAGGAATCTCGGTTAGTCGAAACTGTTCCCGAATCATCTCTGCTTCTCTGGCTTCTATTCTTGTTAGAGCTGAGGTAACACGCGGGTCGGAGGAAATGGCATCGAATGAACTTCGAACGGCGCTGTCGATGGGGACTACAGACTGCTGTGCCAACACCGATGAATGGAACGTGCTAAGCAGTGCTGCGAAGCTAAGAGCGAAGAAGACAGTACTTATTTTCAAGGATAACTCCAGATTTTTAAAATATTCGCATACGAAGGCCGCGGCCTCCGGTACGTAAAGCGCGACGTTCGCGCATACGCGCGTGAAGAGTTGCGCGTTTGTCAGCGATCCAGTCTTCACGTCCGACATGGGGGTCTATGCCCTTATTTCTTCTGCGATTTTCTTCAGAAATGCGAAATTGGCAGAATTCCTGATACATTTTTATCTCGGTTCTAAGTTCTTGAACGATGATCTCCGCATACATGGCATCGTCTAGGAAGCCGATTCCGGGAATATCGTCCGGGATCAAGTCGTCTGGATCGACGAAGTAATAAAGTGCCCCGCGAATACTCTGTCTCTCTGCTTCCGTAAGTTTCCACTCAGCATCCCTAATCATATTTAGTAGAATTTGTAATTTGAGGATTCGGTCGTGCACGAACTGTGGCAAGTTACCGCCCGTCGCGAGCTCGATCAGCTCGGAGGCCTTTTGCTCGATAGCCTCGGCACTTTCTTGATTGTTGACGGCGAGCATGCCCTTATCGATGCTTTCCTGAAATTTATGCAGGTCGCTGTCGCTGAGGGTGATGGTTATATCGAATGGCATTGTCTTTGGCCCCTGTCTTCAAACTTATCCTTATACGGTCCATCTAGGCTTATTGTTAATCCCACTGCTAACTGAGATCAGCAGGGAGAGCTAAGTGTGCCCTGCGAAGCAGAATTGTTCAATACTGGATGGCTTGCTACTGTTGTATTCGGACTTCAAGCATGGCATCGAATAGGGTGTTTTTTTCTGAGTCAGCGAGTAATCGGCTTTGCAGTGTTCTTGTGAAAAGGGTGCGATTCTCTTCTTCTATTGGATATCGGCTTTGCAGGTGCGCGGCGAATAATGTGACGATATCACTGCCTAGTCGATCCAGTGCCGGGCGTAGTTCCGATTGAAGGTTTATCGACCGGGTAGGTATCGCGCGAGTCAACGCCTCAGCCTTGTAGCGGTACTGTATCGCTTTCGCAGCGTCTATTTGGGCAATGAAAAAGCGTTCCATCGAATTCGGATCTAGTCCATGGCTCACTGCGAGCTTTTTAGCATCACTTAGAACAGTTTTTTCGCGCTCTATATCTTCGACTGGAATTTGATTTTGTGCCTTGAATAGCGCGACATCCTCCATGTATCCCAACCTTTCATCTATGGCTTGGAATAATGAGAGAATGGGTGCTGATTCGGAGCTTTGGGCTGCACTCGAAAAGACCAATGTGCAAAACATCATTGCAATGATCAATGGTAGAAAGAGAGATTTCTTGGTTTTTACTCTGCTCATGATGGCGAGCCTATTTGTCTTTCTGCAGTAGTGGTGCGATAGCACGATCAACAATGGAGGCGATGGTGGAGACCGCTAGAGCATAGTTGATGTAGACAATTATTAGATTAAAAATATCCTGCACTTGCTCGAATATAGGAAGTCTAGAGCTAGCAAGCAATACGATCGGCACGAAGTAAAAAATGCCGTTCCAGCGTCCGAGGAAACTCATACGGAGTTGTTTTTGTCTGAATAAATAGTAGGAATCGAATACGTATTGCGAGAATGCAACGACTATCAATAGTGGCAGTAAAATGCTCGACAGGCCGATTGTTGAAAGCGCAAACAAGGCAGTTGTAACGAAAATGAAGTCCGTGCCATGGTCGAATAACATGCCTCTAGCAGAAGCTGTCTTGAGGGCGCGGGCTACCTTTCCATCGAAGTAGTCGCTAGCGATGGCGATGACAATTAGTGCTAATAAGAGCCAACTCGCGAATAGCGTTGCCTTCGCTATTGCCATAGCTACTGGAATAACCAGTAGCAGGCGAATAGCGGTAAGCAGGTTAGCCATTACTTGCCGAACAGATCTCGTTGGGCTTTGCGCCAGAAGACGAGTCCGATAGCCGCATTGAACAGTATGAAGAAGTTATGCTGAACGAAACCGAATGCTGCCATCTGGCCTTCATTTTCAGGGAATAGGATGACCCAGAATGTTATTGCTGCGGCGCGCATAGGTGTGGGGACAGCTGCAGCGAAGAAAATGACCGGCAAGAAAGGTAGCAATGTCAGTAGAGACGCTTCAACGCCGAACAAGTTGAGGGCTATGGTGTAGACAACAATTGCCGCCATTAGGGCAGGGGAGCGAAGTAAAAAGAAGGCTCCGTAGTGCCAAGGCTTGGCTTGGCGAAAGGCGTGGAATACAATTTTTTCACGGAATTTATTGCTTGGAAGAATCGCCCCTTGAAAATAGGCAATCCAAAGGACTAAGAATACAGTGGCAGCAGCTGCAATATAGGGTATCAATCCGAATACTTCCGGCAGAGAATCGCCGCCGACGGCGAAGCCAATAGTAGCCCATACCAACAGGTAATAAACTTCGCAGAACATCACGAATAACATAACCGAGCCAACTTCCCAGCCAGGGATCTTATCGCGTTTGTTAAGGTAGTAGGCCATGGCGCCCTTGCCGATCTGCTCATTGAATATAGAGATGATGTAGGCGCTGGCACGAATCGGCATAATGTCTTTGTATTTGATATCAGCCACAAACCAATTTAGTGCTTTTGTTACCACTAGGGTGTCTATTGCGAAGTAGAAGAGAGAGTAGCAGACCATTAGTGCAAGCCATGGTATCCAGTTCACTGTAGCGAATACCTGTGTCATATATTCGATGAGGCTAAGCCCTTCGCGAGCAGCTGCGCCGTCCAATCGGTAATAAAGATACGCGAAGCAGAGTGCGGTAAGAGCGAGAAAAAGGACACGGCCGATTAGACTGGGTTTTTTCTTGCCGGGTGCTACGTCTGCTGCGGGCTCTGTTGTTGCTTCTGGA
>JAESUV010000085.1 GCA_016762975.1 Gammaproteobacteria bacterium
GGCGGTAATAGCGGTGCCTATGCCTAGCGTAAGCAGTGCGAGTATGGCGAAGGTTTGCTGCCTGATGAATACCATTATCAAGATAGCAGTGAAGGCGAGGAAGCCCGGCACTTCACGCAGACTTTGCAGGATGCCGATCTCTTCACCGGTAAAGTCGGCATGTTCTACGGCAAAATTGTTAAGCATTACCTGCCACGTAGCAAAGGCGATCGTATTGCCTATCGCTAGCAAATAGAGGAATGTCTTACGCTCGTTGAGCAGCTTGCTGAGCATGGGTGTGATTTCGAGGCTGGTGAGTGGGATTGCTCGGTTGCTACAAATGATGGCTATAGCCTGAGAGCGCCGACGATTATATCATTAGCGCCTAATGTCATCTCTTACTATTTTTGCCGGCCCTCACGCTTTGCAGCGTCTTCGTAGCGAAGGACTCAATGCCGATCAATTTAAGGTCATGTTGGGAGCCTCTGGCGGCCCTAAATGGTTTGTGTTGTTCGGTCTCGATCGTTATATCTTCGGCGAGTTCTTCGCGAATAGAGAGCGCGAGCTGATAACGCTTGGTTCCTCGGCGGGCGCTTGGAGAATGTGTTGTCTCGCTACCGCTGATCCGGTGGCAGCTATTGAGCGTCTCGCGAAACGCTACAGCGAGGAGCAGTACTCGGAACAAGCAACCACCGACGAGATAACGGAGAAGGCAAGGCAGATGCTTGTCGAGACTCTTGGGCCGGATGGCGTAAAAGAGATCGTTGAGAATCAGATCTTCAGAACACATTTAATTGCCGATCGCGCGCGAGGGATTGGCTCGTCACGTGTCAAGCAGTTGCGACTTCTTCAGTTACTTAGCAGCGCCTTGCTAAATACCGCCAGCAGGAAGACGCTCTCTCTTTTCTTTGAACGTAATATTTTTTCCAACATGGGGTCATTGTCGCCCTTTAGGAATGTTAGTGACTTGGCGACTGCTCACGTTGCTATGAGTGAAGAAAACCTAATGGATGCCATGATGGCGAGTGGTTCCATTCCTTTTGTGCTAAATGGTGTGCGTGATATACAAAATGCGAAGCGTGGCATGTATTGGGATGGCGGCATCACAGATTACCATTTCGACTTTCCCTTTCACGCAGGCGACGATCTGGTCTTGTATCCACATTTTTCCTCGGCGGTCATACCAGGTTGGTTTGACAAGCGAGTTCCCTGGCGTCGGGTTGAGCTTAAGAATTTTGAGAATGTGGTATTGGTCGTTCCTTCTCGAGAATTCGTAGCCGAGCTCCCTTATGGGAAAATTCCAGATCGAACAGACTTCGAGACCCTCGATTATTCCAGTCGCGTTGCCTACTGGTCCACTGTTCTTGAGAAGAGTAAGTGCCTAGCTGATGATTTCGCAGCCCTGGTAGAGAGCGGGGTGGGAATTGATGAGGTGCAGCCTTTTACTGGAGAGCGCTAACGTTAGGCCGGCCACGCAAATAAAGAGTGAAAGAGAATGTGCGCCAAAAAATAGTCTTGGCAGGCAGTTGTATCAACATTTAATTGATGAATTACGCAAGAAGCCGATACACAGTCTAATCGCAAGTGTCACGCTGCCTAATGCGTTCTATGTGGCATTGCATGAAAATCTCGGATACAAATTTGGTGAATTCATAGCTGTGGACTATTGGCAATTAAACTTATGAAATTTATTACTATTCAATTCAGGAAATTCAGATCGCTCATGCTGATCGGTCTCAGTCTGCTGTTATTTTCCTGCGTGGGTGCCGTAGTCGGTGCTGCAGTGGATACGACGATCGAGGTCGTAAAGATACCCTTTAAAGTCGTTGGGGCTGCTGTGGATTTGGTTGTGCCTGATAGCGATGATGAATAGTAAACATAAAGTGTAGATTGAAGAGAAAAGTAGATGAGTGTAAAGCCCGAAGACTACGACATTGATTCTAGCTACCGCCATTGGGAAGGTGACAAGGCCGAAGATTATATAGGCCCGTTCTTTTTTGTCATGGATGGCGAAAATACCCGTACAGCATTTCGCGTGCAGGAACATCACTGTAATGCACATGATTCTTTGCATGGCGGTGTGTTGATGGCTTTGGCGGACTACACGCTCTGCCTCTGTGCAAATGGGGGAGAAACTGAAAGTGTCGTCACAGTGAGCTGCAACAGTGAATTTATTGCGCCAGCTTTCCAAGGGGATCTGGTTGAGGGTCGGGGAGAATTGACCCGGCGCGGAGGCTCTATGGTGTTTTCCCGTTGCGAGATTTTTGTCGGTGAGACCGTTGTGCTGACTAGCAGTGCCGTGATTAAGCGACTTAGGAAGAGATAGTTCTTACTGGCTATTTTTAATAATAGAAGCGCTTAAGTGAGCGGGGGATTCGGCTATAAACACGGGTTCTTCAGCAGTCAATTCTTCTAAACTACCGTACCCCCAAAGCACGCCGGCAGAGCGCAGGCCCGCCTGGTGCGCGGAGCTCAGATCGATGTAGCGATCGCCAATCATTAGCGAGCTATCCAGGACAATATTGGTGTCTACTAGCTCGCGTAACTGATCCGACTTGGCGGTCCCATAAGCGCCACTGCCGCTCACGAACGTAAAGTATTTATCGAGTTTAAATTCCTCTAGCACCTTGATCGCGTATTTTTCGAACTTGGAGGTGCATATTCCCATTCGAAACCCTTGTCCTTGTAGGGTGTCTAATAGCTCAAAGACACCGTCATAGACGACATTCTCTCTATAGCCTAGCTCCCCGTAGCGCTCTCTGTAGGTGGCGACTAATTCTTTGATGTGAGACTCATCCGTGCTCCCTGAAAGATCACCTAGAGCGACCTCCAAGGGTGGCCCGATATAGGCTTTGATCTCCTGCTCGGATTTTGGCTGATGGTCATGGCTGCTCAGGGCGTAGTTCATGCAGCGAGTGATGCCGGTAAGTGGGTCCGTTAGGGTTCCGTCTAAATCGAATATCAGGCTGTGGTAAGACATGGCTAGTCCTGCAGGCTGTAGACCTTTTCTGCTGTACCATAGAACATGGCGTGTTTTTCATCGGTGCTAAAATTGGCGACCATTTTCTTGTAAGCATTAAACAAGACATGGTAACTAATTGATAGCCGATCGACGGGGAAGTTACTTTCAAACATGCAGCGTTCGGGGCCAAAACATTCGATGGCATGCAGGTAGTATTTCTGCTGCTCCTTAATGAACTCATCGGAGCTTGGTGGCCTGCTCTGTAAATGCCAGTTGAAWCCGTTGTCGGGCATTGCTAGTCCYCCTAGCTTCGCATAGACATTGGGGCACTGGGATATCTCGCGGATCTGCRCTTTCCATTCCTGAAAGATCTCATCTCTACAATGCTTGTAGATGCCCACGCCCARTGGTGTACCAAAATGGTCGAGRATCATCGTGCATTCKGGAACCGCACGCGCGAGGTCTAAGAAGTCTAGATTCTGATGATGATAGTGCCARGTATCATAGGTTAGGCCTTGWTCCGCGATGATTCGAAGSCCTTTGCGGAATKMTTCCTTGCCGTGCAGGTARGGYGGGGCAGATCCCACRATGAATAAGTCCTCRGGTCGTCTGTCGCGTGCAGCMGAGTGGCGAATGCCGCGTAGCAAACCATTGCTCRCGGCRCGATGTTGCTCCAGTGCCTCTAGTAGTAGTTCTTCYGAYTCGCCGGCWAGGGTGAGGTCGCTGTGTGCGACTATCCCAGCGATRGTGGCTTYATTCGAAGTGTTAGTTCGGCTCKCCRAGGCTAGAGCYGCAATTGTTTCCGTTTCYCCTACACTCTTMAGRTGYTSTTCWCCCTCGCGKCGRTAGAACGCCCGACATTCCATGAAAACCGTYTTCACAATATTGTGACCCGAKCCSGTGTCGYYCCATAGYTCAGGTAATAGGTAGTCGCCATTGAGGCGTTTCTYCCAGAGGTGGTGATGGGGGTCGATAATTRCTCGATCTGGCTCGAGGATTTCTTCTTCTACYTGAGCTAGCCATTGCTCGGAACCCGGYTCTATTTCAGACATAATTTTTCCTGTTGATGCGCATCCAAAGCTCAGTACTCACGTTAGCATCAGCTTGTATTTATGGGAATAGCAGCAGGAGCTTGCTGCCTTTGAGTTGCCTTACAATTGCCATCGTGTAGTATGCATTGGCATTAGAACAATAGGTTGATACATGTCAGGCTGCCCCGGATCGGGCTCTCTTGCCCTCTGTCAGTTGATTGTAGAATAACCAGMAWWASAAYYAGAATTAGAGTTGGAGTTGTAGATGGATTTGACCGCTTATGTGATCCTCGGGTATATGCTGTTCTTCRTCGCGGTRGGKATTTATMTYAGCCGTGRCAATAAAAGYTCTTCTGAYTGGGCAATCGGTGGTGGCACGCTGGGTGTTGGYATGCTCGCGGCSGGTATTGCTGGAACTCGCATCGGTGGTGCGGGTACYTAYGGTGTTGCRGGSGATGTTATTACCGATGGCATYGGCCATCTCTGGTACGGCGTCAATTCCTTCGCSGCCCTGTTTATGGTTGGTTTRTTCTTCGCTATWCCTTATCGCAAGYTGAAACTTACYAGTGTGGGTGAGGTATTCGATAGGCGCTTCGGCTCGCGCCGTTGTCARTCWCTGACTAGTCTGTGTGTGCAGGCCGAGTATCTSGTGATAAATATTATTGARCCCTATGTWATAGCGACTATTGTCAGCGGTGTAACGGGATGGCCGTTCGGGCTCTGCATCATCATCGGCGCAGTAGTGATTATATTGTTTACCGTCACCGGTGGCCTAAAAGGCACGGCGATAACGAATATAGTGCACTGCACAGTCATCATCGTCGGCCTGTCTGCAGTCGGTTATATAGCGATGCAGAATCTAGGCGGTTGGGATGCGGTGGTCGCGCAATCGGAAATCAGGCTTGCTGAGGCGGGTAAAGATATTCCGTCGTGGTGGAGTTTTACCGGCATCGGCTGGGCGACAATTATCGCGCTGTTTATTTCTGCCACGATTCACACGCCCGCCGCATCGATTTATGCGAACTATGCGAGTTCGGCAGCGAAGCAGGAATATCTTATCCCAGGCTTTTTCCTGGCGGGGGTAATCGCCGCACTGATGCCGATGGTTGCAGGATTTATCGGTATCTTAACGATGGTGAGCTATGGCTCAGAATCTGGACTGTCTGGCTATCTAAACATTGCGCAACTCGCGATGGATACCGGGCCGTTACTCGGTGGTATTGCCTTGGCAGCCGTGTTAGCCGCGGTAATTTCATCTGGAGCGCCAATTCTTTTGGCTAGTGCAACGATGTTAGTGAGTGACTGGATACCGGGCTCCAAGAATTTTTCTAGCGATAAGAAGTTGCGTCTTTATAAGCTAGTAACGGTGATCTATGGCTCAACAGCGGCATTCTGTGCTTGGTATTTTAACTTCGGCTCAGTGCTGCAATTTCTACTACTGGGGTTCGCGATGGTAGTGCCGCCGGCTATTGCGGTGACCTACGTGTTTTACTGGAAGAAGACGACGGAAAAAGCGGCGTTCTGGGGAATGTTGATAGGATTTGTATGCGGCTTGCTCATGTGGCTGCTCAACAACTGGTACTCGGGGGTTGAGAATGCCGATGTAGGTGGGTTTGCGCAGACCTGGTATGAGTTTTGTCAGTATCTTGGTGAGTGGCGCGATCCATCGTTCCTAACGTTACTGCTGCCAGTCTTCACGATTCCGCTAATCACGCTGCTGTTTCCTGCAAAGGTTGATGAGGCAGAGAACCAGATGTCGGCTACGTTCTACAAGAAATTGGGAAGGATTCAACGCAATTTTGATTGGGTCTARTCAGTTCTACGCACGGGCATCGAAAGCTCAGGGGAGTTCGGATGACGAGAGCTAGAATTTAGCTCTCGTCACACACTGTTCTCTATCKCTGTATTTCGCCGTTGGCYTGAATAACGAAGGGGCCRGGTGTCTCRTAACTCTTCTCAAGCAARGTGCAAAGCTCYTCGGCAGTRTCGGCAGTAGCGCCYGGTACKCCGAAGCCCTTGGCCATATCGACCCAATTMAGCGMAGGRTTGCCGATATCGAAYAGGCTCGCGGCTATGTCRCCAACCTCAGTGACGCCCARCCGGGCATATTCCACATTGAGAATATTGTAAGAGCGGTTTGCGAAAATAACCGTCGTAATATTCAGSCCTTCTCTAGCTTGAGTCCAGAAACTTTGATTCGTATAGGCYGCGCCGCCGTCGCCAAGCATGGCYAGTACTGGTCTGTCGGGRCAGGCWAGGGCTGCGCCGGTGGCACAGGGGCCGCCCTGACCAATAGCGCCGCCGGTAAGGCTAAGCCAGGTATTCGGTGCAGAGTTCTGACAATAAGGGTAGGCGGCATTGCCGCCGCCGGAATCGGTTGCAACGATTACATTCTCAGGCATCGTTGCCGCGACAGATTGAATGATAGATTTGGTGTCGAGCTCGCCACTTGGCTTGCCAATTTCAACCTTCTCGAAATTTTTAATTGCTTCATCTTGCGCGCCGAGTCGCTCGCTCAAACGTTGCAGCGCATCGATGGCATCTTCTTCTATGTACGTTAGGCGGCTAACTTTGCAGCCTTTTGGAATGAGTTGCCCTGGCATGCCCTTATAGGCGAAGAAGCTCACGGGAGCCTGACCGCCAACTATGATGAGGTTTTCAACGCCATTTAAGGTTTTAAGAACCTGTTCGGGGAAGTAGGGCAGACGTTCTACCGCTACCGCTCCAGGGCCGCCATCGACGCGCCCAGGGAAGGTGCCAGTAAATAATCGACAACCGGTCTTGCTGGCTATTTTGCTCGCAAAGGCGAGAGCGGCCGGGTCGGTAGCATGGTGCTCTAGAATCATCACATTGCGCCCCCCCTTCTCTAGAAGCGGCGCTATTTTTTCGATGGCCTGTTCATCTATTTTGCTGCGCTGTGGCAGAGCATTCGGCATCGCCGGCCCAGAGCTCTCTCCCCAAGCTGCATCCGCCCCCATAATTAGGGTGGCGATCTGACCATTAGAACCTGTGCTCTGACGTAAAGTGGCGGTGTATGCATCTGCACCGTCTTGCGCGAGTGTATCGTTGGTACTGCAAGACTTGATCCAAGAAGAGTAATTCTTCGCTAGCGTTTCAATATCTGAAGTCAGTGGTGCGTCGAATCCAACATGGTAGTTCGGATGGTTTCCGACGATATTGATCATCGGTGAATTCGCGCGGCGTGCATTGTGCAGGTTTGCTATGCCGTTCGCTAAGCCGGGTCCTAGGTGCAGAAGTGTGGCTGCAGGCTTGCCTGTCATACGGGCGTAGCCATCGGCGGCACCGGTGCAGACGCCTTCGAAAAGTGCGAGCACAGATTTTATCTGTGGAACGCTGTCGAGTGCCTGAACTAGATGCATCTCGGAGGTGCCGGGATTTGCAATGCAAAGCTCGACTCCGCAGTCTGCCAATGTTTCAATTAATGCGGTTGCGCCGTTCATGTTGTGGCTCTCCTTTGATCTACGAAATTGCGAACTTGTTCGCGGAAAAGCTGGCTATCATAGCACCAAAGACTGAACCCGTAATTATGAGGTTGGTAGGCGTCAGAGGAATTCCAAATTGGCTATAAGCATCGAGCAGCGCGAATACGTTGCACACATCGTTGACCTCCTGCAGCTTATTGGGCCGGTTGAATCGAAGTCCATGTTTGGTGGATTTGGCGTGTTTCTTGAAGGCTTAATGTTCGGTCTTATTGCCAACAATGAACTCTATCTAAAAGTTGACACCCAAAATCGGCAGGATTATGAGGTGCTGGGTTTGCAGGCCTTCAGTTATGGGAAGAACGGTAAGGAATTCAAGATGAGTTACTACCAGGCGCCGGAGGAGGCTATGGAAGATGCGGAGCTTTTGAGTACTTGGGCATCCAACGCCTATAGCGCGGCACTGCGCGCCGCCGCGAAAAAAGGCGCTAAGCGGAAAAAGTCCTAGAAAACCTTACAATTACTGCTTGCAACTATGCACCGCCGTATCGCGTCGCTGACGCTAGCTAATAGATGCAGATGGTCAATTAGTTTACACTCAGCGCTTCGTATATTGGTCGCCTAGGGGGCATGTCATGAAATCTCGATTTCTTACTTACGGTGCAGTGACCGCAGCTGTCCTGAGTCTTTGTGTTACAACAGTTAAGGCGCAAGAAGGCGACTATGTCGTACCACGAACCGAATACGGTCAACCTGATTTAAACGGTGTGTGGAACTTTAGCTCCTTTGTTCCTATGCAGCGTCCCACCCG
>JAESUV010000245.1 GCA_016762975.1 Gammaproteobacteria bacterium
GAACCCTGTAGGCCCTCCCGACATAGATGACATGATCACTCATCTTGAATATGCAGTAAATTTATGTGGTGAAGACCATGTGGGTATTGGCAGCGACCAGGGGATTGTTCCTCTTGATATTGCTGGTGACTTTACGATGAACTTCGAAAGAGTATCTGCGAGTCGACAGGCAGCAGGGATTGCCGCTCCGCGAGAGGATATCCCTCCTTATTTACCCGAATTGAATAGCCCTCAACGTATGCAAATAATTGCTGAAAAACTTGCTGCCAGAGGGCACTCAACAAGGCTTATCGAGAAAATACTTGGCGATAATTTCCTTCGACTGTTTGAGGAAGTATGGGAAACGTAAATAATGAGGACAAGGGGCCAGAGTAAAAACAGCGAATAACCGGAAGCTAAGTTTCTAGTTACAACCGGGGCCCCGCACTCATACGTGTTCCTTTATTGCGCCATCACAGGCTATAAAATTTCGAACACATCATAGGCCACTTTTCCTGGGATCTGTTTGCTCTTGCCTACACATACTATGTGGTTGAGCCAGTCGTATTTCTCTGACGCGGTTTGGAAGATGGGGCGGACACGCCAGTAGAGGCCGTTGTCGCCGTTGTGTACTACACCGGTGTAGGTCATGTAGATGATTTCGTTATCAATGGTGTCTAGAGTGATTCTTACATCTAAGTTCGAGTGTCCGGATACCTGGGTGATCCAGTCGGCGCCACCGTCTCTCACTGTTCCCTTTAATCTTGGTCCGCCGAACGTGCCGCCAGTTATTGGCGCGATGCTGGTGTGTCCTACGTCGAGCTGATCGGCAACATCTAACGACAGTTCCATGAGGAACGTGGATTCTAGTTCGCTTGCGGCGGTCTGAGCGGAGGCCATCTGATTTGCTCCTACGGCAGCGGCGGCTATTGCAGTCGCGCCTAGTTTGGTGAATTGTCTTCTGCTTAGCGACTTTTGATCATTCTTCATGTGGGCTCCCCTTTACGGATTTACTCACAGTGTAAGGTCGAAATATCAGCTTGTCACAAGCTTTTGGGTTTTGAACTTGTTGTCGAACCGACGCAGGATCGTGGGCAGATAGAACAGGTCCAGCAGAAGAGCGAGTACGACTATAGGAACCAGGAGTTTCGCTGCCTGTTGGAAGTAGATAGTGTTGGCGGCGATGAGAATGGTAGTGCCTAGGGCCAAGACGATTGTGGTGATAGACAGTGCTGGGCCGGCGGTCTTAATCGCGTAGTCAATAGAGTCGGTCTGGTCTATTCCTGCGCGCCGCTTCTCCAGATAGTGACTCAGAAGATGGACAGTATCATCGACTACCAAACCGATGCTGATACTAAATAGCATCATCACGAACGGGTCCAGTTGTCCTACAAACAAGGCCCAGAATCCGAACACTATAGTGGCCGGTAGTAAGTTGGGGATGATGCTCAGCATGCCGAAATAGAAGCTGCGCATGCCAATCATGAGGCTGATAGTGATCAACAACAGACTAATCGAGTAACCCTGCAGTAATTCGATGGTCACCAATTCATCCATGCGCGAGAAAAGAAGTATGCCGCTACCGTGTAGTAGCTCTGCCTCAGGGAAGTCTTGATGAAATTTCTCTGTTACTCGAGTGTCAAAATCGATCAGCTCCTGGTTCGACATAGGCACGGCGTTGATGAACAAGTTGATCATAGAGAAATCGGTGTTCACGAAATTGAACAGTGGGAAGTTGTTGTTCTGAATAAGTGCGTAGGCAAGTAGGTAGTTCGCTACGGTATCGAAGTCATCCGGAATTCTATTGAACGCTTCATCGTGATCGTTCTGCACGCGGTGAATCGTTTTTACAACGTCCACAACACTAGCGGATGACTCCACTTCTTCTTGTTCATTCAACCAAAAACCAAACTCTTCCACCCGACGCAGGAAATCCGGTTCGATCGCAGACCATTCTGTCTGAATGTTGATGCCGTAGTTGAGTGCTGAGCCGCGATTGTAGTGGCTGCTCACCTCGTCGTAGTATTGTTTTATGTCGGCGTCGGCGGCGATAAAATCTAGGCGGTTAAAATCCGTCTCGTTCAAAGGCAGTAGTGCAAACGTCGCAATCGCTAAGAACGTGCAGCCCCAAAATATTGGTACATCCTTGCTTCGCGTAATTTCACTGATTTTTTCAAGCGTGCCTTCCATGAAGGAAACGCCGGTGCTGGCGAGCACCTCTCTTCGCGAGGTCATCGAGATCAACACGGCCGGCAGCAATAACAGCGTGAGTAGATAAGCGAATACGATTCCTAGCGCAACTATCTGTCCGAATTCTTGAATCGCCGGGGAGGAGCACATGTTTAAGGACGAGAAACCAATTGCGGTCGTGAGTGCGGCTAGTGAAATGGGTTGAAAATTGTGCGAGATACTCTCACGCATGGCTTCGATCTTTTCGGTGCCTCTATGCAGTGCCTGTTTATAGATAGAAATAATATGCACACTATTCGCCACGGCAACAATCACCAGAACCAGTGGCGCGATGATCGAGATGCTGTTGAAGGAGAAGCCTAGGTAGCCGAGGGCACCTATGGTGCAGAGCAATGTGAATAGCACATGGGTCAAGATGCAGATGCCAAGAGTTGCCGAGCGGAAGCAGTAACAGATGGCCAGAACACAGGCTAAGATCACGAAGGGCATGAGATTGGTTAGGTCGTCTACCATGGCCTGCTGGCTCGACTGTTCTAGCATCACCTCGCTGTTAGCGAGAATTTGCACATTAGGGTGGCGGCTACGAAGCTCGTCGCGAAGCAGCAGTGCGGCATTGGCAATGTCTAGACGATCATCGGCAGAAATGCCTGCTGAATCTGTTGTGACTATCGCGAAGGTGAGTGCGGCATCATCGGAGAGAAGGTTGGCGGTGAGTAATCTATCAGCCAATGCTGCATCGGCAACCTCAGCTAGCTCTTCTTCCGAATAGGAGCGTAGGGTCTTTATGAAGAGTTTGCTTCGTGTCTCAGGAGAAACATAGTCCAGAATCGTCGTGAGTCTATCGGCAAAGGGGATGGCAGAGTAGCTGTCTTTAAGATCGCTGATCGCTGTGAGTAGTTCGTTATTGAAAATCGTGTCTGATCCATCCGCCACGAACGCGAACCGTACTTCCAATGGCGACGGAAACGCTTCGTCCATCAAAAATAACTCGTCGAGATACGGGTCGCTTTCTGTGAGCAGCGCTTCTAAAGAGGTGTCGAAACTGGTGCGGACAATACCCGTGGCTAATAACAAACTTATAACAGCGGACAGCACYGCTAATAGATTGCGCTTCGCTATTGTAAAATCAGCAACCCGCTTCGAGAATGGCTTSGTRTTTTTATTGCTTACTAAGATTGACATGCTAGTAATGAAYCCTAAGTGTTCTTGCAGTGTTCTATCCAGYTTCTTACCCCAAAGCTGAGAAACTTTTGYCGATGTAGAATAAAATAAAACTTYCTGGTCCAGTTTCTMTGGGGGCAGGAAAGTGGCACCAGTGAGCCGCGCTTGAAAGCTTCTTCTAGCGTTATCTTTGAAAGGCAGCCTATGCCTAGTCCTGCTTCGACTGCACGCTTTATACCCTCTGTGTGTTGTAACTCCAACCTCAATTTTAAATTGGAGAGAATTCCAGCCATGGCTCGGTCGAAAGCCTGACGCGTTCCAGAGCCCTGTTCACGTACTATCCAATCTGCCGACAACAGGTCTTCGTCCTGAAGTGCGGCCTTTGAGGCGAGCGGGTGATCAGGGGCGCAGAATAAGGCTAGCTCATCTTCGCGCCAATAGCTTACATCTAGGTCGGCTTCTTGCAGCTCACCTTCAATCAAGCCGATGTCCAATTCGAAATTCTTGACCTTGGCCGCAATAGACGCGGTGTTCTCCACGTTCAGATTAACCTTAGCAGCCGGGTGCTCCTTCATGAACGCCGCCATGATTCCGATCGCGAGGTAATTTCCGATGGTTAGCGTTGCCCCTACCTTGAGCTCGCCAATGTCGCTGGCGCCGATTAGGGAATTCTCCAGCTCAATTGCCCTTGCGATCAGTGCCGCAGCCTTCGAGCGCAGAGCAATGCCCTGTTCGTTCAGCTGTAGACGCTTGCCTATTCTGTCGAACAGGCGCAAGCCAAAACGGTGTTCTAGCTCCTTAAGTGCCGTGCTGGCAGCGGACTGCGACATGGCCAGCTCAATGGCAGCTAAGCTGACATTCTCATAGCGGGCCACGGCCAGGAATACCTGCAGTTGCTTCAGTGTAAATCGCATAGTTTTTCAATCATATATCTATTAAATAGATAACCAATATATAAATAATCAATTTTACAGATATAGTAGACAAGTCCTACACTGCGCGCAATGTGTTACTAGCATTTTTACTACTAGGCCCTAGGAAATACCTTGGCCGGCTATCTAAGAAGCAGGAGCGAGCAGTGGCAAACATTTCTACTCAAAACGTTACAGATGTCCATCATTGGAATGATTCTCTCTTTAGTTTCAAGACAACACGAGACCGCTCGCTGAAATTTGAGAACGGTCACTTCCTGATGCTGGGCATAGAAGTCGAAGGCAAGCCACTGATGCGCGCCTATAGTATCGCCAGCCCGAACTACGAAGAGGAGCTAGAGTTCCTAAGCATCAAGGTCGCAGATGGCGCGCTTACGTCTCGCTTGCAAAACATTCAGGTGGGCGATGAAGTATTTGTTAGCAGCAAACCTACGGGCACGCTAGTCGTCGATCATCTGCTGCAAGGTCGTAACCTTTACCTAATTAGCACTGGCACCGGCCTAGCGCCTTTTATCAGTATCATTCAAGATCCAGATACTTATGAGAAATTCGACAACGTCGTTGTGACTCACGGCGTGCGCTACGCATCCGAATTGGCCTATCAGCAATTCATCCAACACGACTTGCCGAACAACGAATTCTTTGGCGAAGAGGTAAGAGAGAAATTAATTTACTACCCCAGTGTTACTCGCGAAGAGTATAAAACGGAAGGTCGCCTGACTGATGCAATGTCTTCGGGAAAGCTGTTTAACGACATAGGTTTGCCACAAGCTGACCCCGAACACGATAGATTCATGATCTGTGGTAGTCCAAGTATGTTGAAGGATACCTGTGAGATTCTGAATGGCTGGGGTTTCGAGGAGTCGCGTCAGGGTATCAAGGCGCACTATGTTATCGAGCGTGCGTTTGTTGAATAGCCTCTTAGGCTACTGTCTAAAAAGAATTAAGGTTTAATCGTCTGCCTGTGCTAACCCCTGCTTTTCTTCTGCCAATTTCATTCGCTATCACTCCCGTGCAAAAATATCGGTTCTTTCCCTAGAGTACGGCATCGGGCTACTATCCACTGTGCAAGAGATGCTGTATTTTTAGAGCACCATTACTCAGGGGGAGCCTTTGCTTGAAAACAAAAAACGTATTACTACTGCTAAGCTGTTWCRTATTTACTAGCCAAACATTCGCGCAAACCATCGAAGATGAATCTGTCGCTTGGCTGCAGGAACTGATTCAGATCGATACGATTAACCCACCCGGYAACGAAYACCGTGCGGTTGATTTCTATGCAGCGATATTCGAGGCGGAAGGCATCGAATACGAGACGGCGGAAAGTGCGCCCGGTCGCGGCAATATCTGGGCAAGGCTCAGCGGCGGCGACCAGCCGGGCTTGATGATGTTGCAGCACACCGATGTGGTTCCGGCCGATCCAGAATACTGGACGATTGATCCTCTCTCTGGCGAGATTCGCGACGGTTATATCTTGGGCCGCGGCGCTAGGGATATGAAAGGCACGGGTATCTCACAGCTTGCTGCATTTCTGACGTTACATCGAAGCGGTCGCGCGCTAAATAGGGACGTAGTCTTCTTGGCGAGTGCCGACGAAGAGGCTGGTGGCGCTTTCGGCGTTGGCTGGCTGATCGATAACCGCAGAGAGATATTCGATGGCATAGGCTTGCTGATCAACGAAGGCGGCTCTGGCAGTCGTAACATGGATGAGATTATCTTCGGTGTTGAAGTAACTCAGAAGGTTCCAGTATGGCTACGACTAAAAGCTGTCGATGTTCCCGGTCACGGCTCCTCGCCAAGAACGACTAGTTCGGTAACGCGTATCGTCGATGCGTTAGGGATACTTCGTGCTAATCCCTTTCCGGCGCGTATCATTGGCCCCGTGGACGCCTATTTTTCCGGCATAGCATTGTCGTTAGATGATAAATGGGCGGCCGCCTATGCCAACATCGGCGCCGCGATTCAGGACCCAGAATTTCTTCCTGAGTTTCAAGCGTATCGTCCTGGTCACCACGCACTTACCAGAGACACCTGTTCGATGACGCGCATGGGTGGCTCTAACAAGATCAATGTGGTTCCGCCAGAGGCTTGGGCTGAACTGGACTGCCGCATTCTTCCCGACAGACCTGCCGAAGATTTCATCGCCGACCTTACAGAACTGATCGCACCAGCGGGAGTAGAGGTCGAGGTAATTATGGCATTCACTCCGGCAATCTCTTCGACGAACTCTCGCTTGTTTAGAGCGATCGAAAATGTAACGCGCGAATTGTATCCAGGCTCAAGAGTCTTGCCCTCGGTGAGCACCGGTTTTACCGACAGCCACTTTACCCGCGATCTCGGTATCGTGAGTTATGGCTTTAATCCAATCATTACTCGTGCCGGTGAGCCAACCGGAGTGCACGGTAATGACGAGAGTGTTCCTGAGGCGGACTTTCGTCAGGGAATAACTGACATGATAGCGATTATTCGCAACGTTGTTTTTAACTAAAGAAGTACTTGAGGCTGCGCAGCCTGTGAGAAATCACGGGCGAAAAAAAGGGACACATTGTGTCCCTTTTTTGTTTCGTTTACTTCGATTTACTTCGATTTACTTCGATTTACTTCGATTTACTTTACTTTACTAAGTGTCGAATATAGCAACCAGACAACCCTTCGAGTCTGGTATGTCATCCATATTCACAGTGCCGCCAGCAAGAACAGTGTCTAATGCGTCCTTAAGGAAATGCTCATCGGCGTTGTTGCGCTGTGTCTCGTAACCCAGTCGGTCATTGATTGGGCCGCGATACAGGACTTCTTTCGTTCGTGGGTCGACGATGAATACCTCAGCGGTACGCTCAACGCCTAGCGCCTTCGCGAGAATTTGGTTTTCATCTTTGATGATCGGAAAATCTATGCCGAACTCGAGGGCTTCCTTGGCGATGCGAGGCAGGTTGTCCTGAATGTTCGCATTGAACATGATGAATTCGATGCCCTCGTCAGCGTATTCATCACGCACTTCACGATAATTTGGCAGTGCGATTCTAGCGATTGGGCAGCCTACTCCTTGTACGTAGAACACGACGTATTTATTGTCTGCATAGGTGTCCAGCGTATGTGTTGCTCCCAGATGATCCGTAAGTTCGAATTCCGGAATAGAGCGCAACCATTCATCGGCTAGAGCCGCGGAAGAGGCGATTAGCAGGCCGCTAATTATGAAAAATTTACGTAGCATGACAACTCCTTGATAGTAACTAGTAGTTTAAACCAGCCGTGGCCTAAATTGTATGTTGAGCCATTCTATCTGACAGATTTAAGAGGGGCTTTGATCCTCATCAACCGCTCTAGCCAGTACTCAAGTTAGTAATTATGGTAACAATATTCCATTTTCAATCCTACAGGGTGCGACACCATGTCACAGAAAGTTGCAGCTAGCGACCTGCAGCTATTCTCTCAAAATAAACTATATATAAAACAATGTGTTAAAGGCCGTTTTCGGTGAAGAATAATCAGTAACTAATATTCATGTGGCTGAGTTCGATATTCGTCACTCACTTTAGGTACAAACTCGCTGCCTGAGGGGTTCAATGCGGCAGCGGTGGTAGCTTCTATCACTCTGAATATGGCTTTTTTGCCAGGGGCGACCGACCATTGAAATCGCATAAATTGACCGAACCGCGTATAGTTGGGGCCCAATCACGGCCAATTCCAAGGTAGTTAAACCACGTACTATGTCCTCATCTGTTACTCGATTCTATAGCTCTCTAGTATTCACTAAACCCTATCTGGTAATCGCTATTCTGTTATTGCTCGTTGGATTCTTCGGCTGGCAGACACAGA
>JAESUV010000086.1 GCA_016762975.1 Gammaproteobacteria bacterium
GGCGTAGAACTCTCCTGYCTATGGAACACCATGGAGATTCACATCGTCGGATTGTTCATTGACCCTACGAACAGCGGCATGGAAAAATTGTTAGCGTCGCAGCAGGCCCAGCGCRAAAATCGCGCGCAGGCMATCGACAAAAACTTACAGAAACTCGGCACACCTGGACTAATGTCTTACCTGCAATCGCTGCCCTGCACCGCCTATACCCGCAGTCACATCGCCGATTTTCTTGTGCAAGAAAAAGTCTGCAAGAATAAACAGAAGGCTTTTAAGACGCATCTCGGCAAGCGCGGCAGGGTCTAYGTCGCGGCAAGCTGCTGTAGCCTCAACGAGGGAGTAACGGCGATTCTTAATGCCTCGGGCATAGCCGTAGTTGCACACCCCGGTCGCTACTCACTAAGCAARACCAAACTAGGCTTACTACTCGACGATTTCAAAGCCTGTGGTGGAGAAGCCATCGAGGGAAGCTATTCGAATATAGACCCAACTACGAAAGCCTATCTAAGCAAACTGGCTGAAGAAAAATCACTCTACTTGTCAGTAGGTTCCGACTTCCACGACGCCGCGGCCACTTGGACTGACATCGGAAAATTTCCGGCCCTTGATCAACAGGCAATAAAAAATGCCATTTGGTTRCACCCCAAATGGCATTCYTAATTATCTTAGCTCTTGCGTGAGGATGAGCGACAGAAACTTACTCRCCTAYTYACCTACTYAYYWNNCCWAGTTTTGGCTTAAACTATTTTTGCCTTCGAGTTATCTTTGCCACCACATCACGAAAAACATCCATCAAGGTTTCGTGMTTKTMWTCKRTAAWTTCACCAGCATCCATAAACACTCCRTGCTCCTCGCAGGCCTCATATTCTAAATGCGTTTGCTTGGGGTCATTTAATTTAACCATTGYCTTGCCGCAACGAGGGCAATCAATATCGCGCACGGTATTGTAGGTCTTACCCACTTCTCGATCGCCACTGTCGGCAAAGTCCGCCATCCAGTCACCCTTTAGCTGTTCTGCTTCGCCGTTRTCGAACCACARACCCTTACAGCTATTGCACTTATCTATTACTACTTGACCATGCAGCGTCTCAATCTTGAGCTCTTGCATCTCGGAATTGCATTTCGGACAGTCCATCTGGTTCTCCTCAGATACAGCTTCTTATTTTTGGGGTCWMTCTTTTCGGGATCTGGCTTTCCAGGAMCCRGTTCGCCAARTCATTTTGGTGCACAGCAAGCAACAGCTGTGTAGAGGTCCCATATTATAAGGAATTTTCAGCTCAGAGAAAGCCAAAACTCCCTTTTGCTGCGAATCGGTGCGGCATAACGATCATTAAGTCAGTGTTCACATTAGGGGCAGTACTATTTGAGAACTTTCGGAACAGTTCGCTCACCAGCACAGCACATAAGAACCAAAATAGGAGATAAACCATGAGACACGCTCGAATTGTAGCCCTATTGTTATTGCTGAGCTTTTCTCCTGCCATATTAGCCCGAGAAGGCTCCGCAAACGTCAGTAGTGCCTGCGCTACCCTTGAATTCATGGGCAAGATGCTCGCGCTGAATACCATGCTACCTGCCGATTATGACGATGTCGGGGAGATGAACGTCATGACTGACGCTCTCGCCGAATTAAATCAGCTGGTCTGCCAGCCAGTAATCTTAACAGGCTATCGCCGTGGGAATAGCTACTATGAAAATGGCTCACTAATCTCCAATGATCTCTATCACCAAGCCTGGTATTTCCCGAATGGACAGTTATTTATGGCGGAGCCAGGCCTAGATACAACAATCTATTACCCAAATGGTAGGATAATGGCCTATCACTGGATGCACGGTGATCAAGCGATTTTCTGGTCGAATGGGACCCTAGCGACAAATTACTTTCGTGCCTTCGATGAGACTTGGTACTACCCCGACGGGAATATCATTACCTATGCAGCCGGCTATGCGGGAGGGCGATGGTTCTATCCYTTTCAACGTCTGGAYGGRGGTATTGGCCAAGAGGTTATATCCAGTAATTGGGGAGTYRARGACGARGACTTCACGTTCTTAAACTTCACGGCAAGTGGAAGCCTATTTACAGCACGGGAGCGAATTCGTCGTAAAYTGATATTCAATGACATTGATCTATTGGATATTCCCGGTGTGCTGTTRCTAATTACGCGCCTGTATCAGGCGTCAGATTCTGCGAAACAGTTCGCTCCTGCGGATGTGAACATCACCGGCGCTCCGTTCTAGCTAGTCCCTGGGTTTGATTCAGAGCTAAACTCTGAGTTAAACCCAGAGCTAAACTCAGAGCTAAACTCAGAGCTAAATTCGGATGAAAACTGAGAGGCACAGATTAGTAGCTGTAATGATCCGATCGTTCTCGCAAAGTCGCAGCCGAAATATCATTTGCCTGACATTCCTGTAAATCGGCTTTGTGAAAGACATGAATCTTATCCCTGCGGCGCTGGTCTTCGCCTTGCTCGCCAAGCCCGGTAAGAATTATTGAGACGCGCTCATCAACAGGCAGTTCGCGCAGCGTCGATCCGTAGTCACACATCGCCTGATAGAGCTTATCCTCAAACAGCACTACGTCTTGTTGCCATTGCGCCGAGTAGGCCTGTTCAGCTAACTCACTACGCAGCCGTAACTCTGCAGCCTTAGCAACAGCTTGCTCACGCAGCGGCTCTATCTGCGCCATAACTGCAGCAAGCTTGAGTCGTATCTCTTCCTCGATGTTCGAATCTGCTATTGTCTGAGTGGCCGATTCTCTGATCTGCGCTTCAAGCTCTCGCAAACCCTGCATCTTTTCTCCCATTTTTGCACGCAGGCCTTCTATCTCAGCACGCAATTCTTCATAGTCACTATCATCAAGGGAACCAAGTGAACGCAGGGACCGTGCTGACTCAGCGGCTTGTTGAATGGCATTGTTTACAACGAGTGAGTAGTCGACATTCGCGACCCGCTCCATCATCTGAGCATAGAAACCAGTGGACTCTACAGACTGACTTTCCAATGCCATCACGGAAGACGTCTGTGTCGACAAAGCTTGAGCTTGAGATGAATTTCGAGAAAGTGCGATCGATTCGAATGGATTGCCACGCACCTGCAGTGTCTGCATTGCAGAATTCAAGGACGCGAGACTCAGTCGATTACGACTGTTCGCCAAAGGTGTTCTCACTTCTAGCACCACTCCCTGTCCAAGGAGGTAGGTACTCTTGATACCGCCAAGGCTCAGGCCGAACAAGCCCTTTGCCTCCCCGAAATCCAGGGCGTCTTCCAGCACACCCGAGAATATATCAATATTTCTTTGCAAGACTTCAAGCCGCAGGTCTTGAGCAGTCGCCGACGCCGCGCTAACTACCGCAACAGCTACAGCCAAGGTTTGTMTTATAACTTTTCGCATAGCCCAGCCCTCTTATCGAACGTCGCTCTGGTAACCCACATAATTTACTAACTGCTGCAGAGATCGAATCGTCTCATAGTCACTGTCTACCAATTGTTCATAGCCCGCTCGCATATCTTGCAGATCCAAGAGTCGCTGCTGCTCGAAATAGGCGTACATCTGATCGAAGCTATCTGCTGTCGATTGCTGGGCCTGCTCCATCACCGCCYGCAGCAATTGCACATTGTTACTRTCCTGCCTGTTCTCTACTCTCRTYACGAGTTGCTGCATTTCAAAACGCTGCGCTTGCTCAAATTCGGCCAGTTGCACATTTAAATGTGCGTTTGAGACAGAAGATCCGGCGAAGGAAAGTGAGAAACCAGAATCATTACTAACCACMTGCACGTTAAATAGAAGTACACACAACATGRCTAGCGATGCAGCCGTTGGCAACCACTGCCAACTCAACCAGAATCGCGACACAGGRCGATCGATACGGTGCTCCTGCCGRAATARCTCCCTACCGCGATCCCAATGCGGGACTCTTTGCTYCTGCCACTGYTGCAGATCCTGTTGGACCAGCAACACTGACTCGAGTTCGGCATTACAATGCMCGCAGTCAGTAAGATGCCTATCCAACTCGTTGCGAGCAAYCGCCGACAARTCTTCAGAAAAATATTCTTGCAGTAAATAGTSTGTCTTAGGACAGGACATTTTGTTCCTCCGATACTACTTTCAATTTCTTCAGCGCACTGTAGAAGCGTGTTTTGACTGTATTTTCCGAAATATCTTGAAGCCCTGCGATTTCATCAAAAGTTAAAGATTGAAAAATCTTAAGCTCCACAATCGACCGCTGATCCGAATTTAGCTCGTCCAACATTTTGAGAACGCGAACGTTTTGCTCGATGTTTCCTAATCGGTTTTCTGGTTCTAAATTTGTCTTACCAGGAAATTTTTCGAATTCATCTCCCGCATCTTCCTCAGAAAATTTTGGCGGCGAAGTCATCAGCCGCTTGCGGCGATTCATGTCCACCGCCTTATTGTGTGCTATACGAAAAATCCAACTACTAAACTTTGCATCGCCTCTGAATCGGTGCAGGTTCCTGTACACACCCAGAAAGACCTCCTGCATCAGGTCCATCGCGTCACTGGAATTTCCTGTTAGACGCAGGCCATGGTTGTAAATTTTCGACTCATAGCGTTTGACCAATTTTTCCCAAGCATAGGCCGACCCCTTAAGAGCCGCCGCTATTAGCGCTTCGTCTTCGTCTATCAGACTCATGGAATTCCCATTCTGTCGCTGCAGAGCAGCTTCTTGCATCGCTTCTTGCATTAAAAACAGGATACTGGTTTTAGAGAGTAAGTCGCAAGCTATGGGGGAATAGTTTGCACGGGGCAGGAATTACTTATCGAGATGGGAGTTACTTATCGAGATAGGAGTTACTTATCGGGGTAGGCATGCAGGGATTCGTCGACCAGAACACCCCACGCCTTGTTGAAGGGATGAACCTTGTCGGTGCTGCCGCTCGCGCTAGTCATGGGATAGCCCTTGGTGGCCCATTCAAACAATGAATGCTCTAAGTTGAGCACTTGAGTAAACCCACGCTTTTGAAGGTCGGCAGCTACAGAGGCCGACCTATAGCCCACCGAACAATAGACGATGATCTCGGTGTCTTTACTTAGCCCTCTATCGGCAATTACCTTGGATATGGCCTCAGCGCTTTCCAAATGAAGCGCATCGCCTAGATGGCTGACTCGAAACTCACCGCCCTCGCGCACATCGACAATAATGGGCAGCATAGTGTCTGCTGCCTTATAGCGCGCTAATAACACGTCGGTAGAAACCGTCTGCACACTGGGAAACTCGCGCTCTATTTTTTTATCCAGCGACTCCCAGCTTACACCGAACAGGCCGAAGAAAAATGAAGAGACTGAGGCTGCCGCAATAAGCTTAATCATGAACTAATTCCACGTAGGTGATGCTGTCATTTGTATTCGATGGTTTATAAGCGATCATGCC
The DNA here is from genome assembly GCA_016762975.1 of Gammaproteobacteria bacterium. Taxonomy (GTDB): domain Bacteria; phylum Pseudomonadota; class Gammaproteobacteria; order Pseudomonadales; family Pseudohongiellaceae; genus UBA9145. The sequence goes on from JAESUV010000086.1 coordinate 5,391, forward strand.
TACTAGGACCGGCAACAGGGGCAGTTTCATACAGTAACGCTAATGAAGCTATTAAGCCGCGCGAGAAGTAAAAGAAACCAGGCAAGCAACTAATCCAGCCCGGCCTCTGACAGAGGTATCGCCTTGTGAGCGACTTCGAAGAGGCCGTTAGGCGGCGATGCGCTGCTCGCTAAGCAGTTGACTGGCCGCGCCCATAAAAGCGTTGAGCGAAGAAGCAATGATGTCTTTGCTTATCGCGACGCCACTGTAGCGCTGGCCTCCACATTTCAATTGAATGTAAGTCACCGCCTCGGCATCGGCACCTTGACCGAGTGCATGCTCGCCGTATTCCATGATTTCAAAATCGATCTTGATGGCTTCTTTCAGACCGGTCACGAAGGCATTCAGTACGCCATCGCCCTCGCCATTAATCGTGAGCTCATTACCGAAGTATTCGATCTTCGCATTGAACGTCTCGCGTCCCTCCGATTTTTCGATACTAAAATCTTCAAGGCTAATCACCTTGTCGCTATTCAAATAGTGTTGGTCGAACAGGTCCCAGATTTCATCCGGCTTTATCTCCTGCCCACTAACCTCAGTAACCTGCTGTACCACGCGACTGAACTCTATCTGCAACCAACGCGGCAGCTCGAATCCAAACTTATTAGCGAGCACGTAAGCGATGCCCCCCTTTCCAGACTGACTATTCACGCGAATAACATCTTGATAGGTTCGACCCAAGTCACGCGGATCAATTGGCAGATAAGCAATTTCCCAAGTCTCGCCCTCCGTATAGATATCGAGGCATTTCTTAATCGCATCCTGGTGTGATCCTGAGAAGGCGGTAAACACTAAATCACCGGAATATGGTTGGCGCGGATGTACATCGATCTGTGTGCACTCGCGTACGACTGAAACAATCTTGTCCATATCATGCAAGTCCAACCCCGGATCGACACCTTGGCCGTATAGATTCATTGCCATCACGACGATGTCCATGTTGCCAGTGCGCTCGCCGTTTCCAAGTAGGGTTCCCTCCACTCTCTGCGCGCCACCCATAACAGCCAGCTCGGCAGAGGCGACAGCACAACCGCGATCATTGTGCGTGTGCAGACTAACGACAATGGCATCTCTGTTTTGAATATTGCGGCAGAACCATTCGATCTGGTCCGCATAGACGTTCGGTGTAGACACTTCAACCGTGGAAGGGAGGTTAAAGATGATTGGTCTCTCGATGGTGGGTTTCCACACGTTGGAGACGGCATCACAAACCTCAATGGCAAAGTCGATCTCGGTGCCAGTAAAGCTCTCGGGAGAATACTGGAAGGTCCATTCAGTTTCCGGAGCCAGCTCCGCGCAGCGCTTAACCTCCGYWGCGCCGGCYACGGCGATGTCTAYGATACCTGCCTTGTCTGTTTTAAAGACTTTCTCTCGCTGYACTATAGARGTGGAATTATAAACGTGCAGGATCGCTTTYTTTGCGCCTTTCAGAGATTCAAACGTTCGCTGAATTAACGCGGGCCTCGCCTGAGTGAGWACCTGGATCGTTACATCGTCAGGCACCTTGCCCTCTTCGATTAAGCYGCGMACAAAATTGAAGTCMGGCGYTGAGGCCGCCGGAAAACCCACTTCGATCTCYTTGAATCCTACGGAGACTAAGAGTTCGAACATCTTCTTCTTTTGCTCGACTGACATCGGCTCGATCAACGCCTGATTTCCATCACGCAGATCAACGCTACACCATCTAGGCGCTTCGGTGATGACATGATTCGGCCAAGTTCTATCCTTAATATCGATAGTCTGAAAAGGCTGGTACTTCGTATGATCGAACACGGTTATATCCTCGCTTAATTTATATTCACTAACACCTGATTCGGCGTTTCTCATTAACTCGGCTCGCTTTGTCCTTTTGAGACTTTGAACCCCGGTGTTCAGCCTGTTTAACCAATCACCCGTAGTTTGAGGTTGCCTAGGATAGGGAAAGTGCCGTGGCGTTTCTACCACTAAATTACCTCATATTTATTCAATTTTGATGTTTTTCGCTATTATTTATGGTTATTTTGTTTATTAAAGCCAATATATGGAATAGTATCAATTTTCTTCACTCAAATTGAACAAGAAACGGTACAACAGCATGCAAATGGACAAGCTAGATAAGAGGATTTTACAGGCGCTACAAAGCAATGGCGCAATCACCAACCTGGAACTCGCAGAGAAGATCGGACTGTCTCCTTCACCTTGCGCCCGGCGCGTAAAGCAACTGGAGGAAAGTGGGATTATCAAAGCGCAGGTCACCCTGCTCGACGCGTCGAAATTGGAGCTTAAGCTCATCGCGCTTATTCAGATCAGCATGGACCGCCACACCCCCGACCGCTTCGAAATCTTCGAGAAAAAGGTGCGCACCTTCCCCGAAGTCACCGAGTGTCTATTGATCACCGGACAATCGGCAGACTATCAATTGAAGGTGGTGATACCCGACATGGAGTACTATCAAGAATTCTTACTCAATAAAATAACCAAGATAGAAGGCGTCACTGACGTGCACTCAAGTTTCATATTGAGAGAGGTGCTCAGCACCACCGAGCTTCCACTCAACCATATTACGAGCTAAGCAGTAGTTTGTTAAAACCTAACACCGCTCTCAAGAATTCACCTTAAGGAGACATCCTCTTGCAAAAACACATCGACT
>JAESUV010000087.1 GCA_016762975.1 Gammaproteobacteria bacterium
GCAAGGAGGTCCTGGTGGATGACAGAGAAGGGCCTGGGGAATTGGTCGAGCCAGGGCTGGACACAGTAGGCACCTCAGGGATCGATCCCCCGCCTGCTATTTGAAAGTAATAGACCCTAGAGTAGGCGCTACAGCCGGAACTGTTGCATGCCTGCACATTCCAACGATACCTGTGACCCTCGGTAAGTGACGAAACACTGTATGAAGTTCCTGTGTAACCGTCTCTATCGACAACCAGATCATTAGTATCCAGGTCCCTCAATCCCAAGTTATACGACGTCGCTCCGCTGACCCTACTCCATTGCAAGGACGTCCTGGTGGATGACAGAGAAGGGCCTGGGGAATTGGTCGAGCCAGGTGATATTATTGATGGTACAGCAGGAGCAGCAATAGCAGCTTCCGATACCAGAAGAAAAAACGAAATGAGAGCACATTTATAGGAAGACACCATATTTCAACTCATCTAGAATTTTTCTTTAAATGTGCAAGGTTACCTTGATCGGTAGCTATTTTTCCCCACAACTTACACCTCATAGAACTTGTAATACTTCAATATTTAGCTTGTTAATTCCTCGCAAAAATTGGGCTCATGGCACCAAGGTTCAGAACCAAATGTCCTAGGCAAAAATCGTTCCAATTCCCAATATAATTACTAGCACAATATTGACAATCTTCAGCCCCGTCAATCTAATTGCATTAAAAAAGAATTTTTGGAATCAATTTACAGCGTTTTATCAACTAGTTGCTTCAGCAAGTCCAGCACCAAGTCGGTTTCGCTGAGCAAATACACGTTCTGATCAGGTTTTAGACTCCTAATTAATTCAGCCTGCCGTTCCGGCTGAATGTCCCCATAGTTGGTTAGCGTGGTTAGAACGCTTTCATGGCCTAAGTTCTTGCTCCAGGCTTTAAACTCTTCTGGAGTTTTGCAACACTTAAACCCTAACGAAGTCAGCGTATCCCTAAACCTATGTGGATTATGAGTTGGCAAATTTGCCGCCAAAAAGGCTGCTTTGAATATCCGCCGTATCGGATCCGCATTCTTCCAGTGCTCTCGCTTTAATCCAAGGACATGAAACCCTCTATCCTTCCCAATTCCCATTTCTGTCGAGGGAAACAAAGCATCATCATCCCCCCAAAGCAATTCAGACCGCAGATAGCCTACCCACTCCCGGAAAATCTCCTTGATCTCATGACCCACTTCAAAAAACACCGTATCGAATGTCTTACTGAATTTGGTATTCACGTCTCGGCCGTCCTGATGAACTAGACCGGCCTCCAAGTCTACATGCCTTAATTTAAACGAAGCAATGGCACTGTCTCTGGCGCCCGTCAGGATCGTGAACGCTATCAACGCCCTATTCCGTTTATCAATATCCGTCTCGCTAGGCATAACACTTAGTACCTTCTGTATCTGTTCTAGGCTTGGATAGCTTTTTGTGCGCTTAGCGGATGCTGCTCGAACGTCCTTCTCCGAGAGATTGAAATACTCAGCATCAGAATAGCTAATTGCCGATTTGTAGCCAGTCTCTCTGCTCAGCCATTGAAAGAATTCTTTTAGATTTTTAGCTGTTCGATTCATAGTTGACTTGCTCAAAGGCTTCCCAGTCTGCCTATTAGTTTGCTTAGCCAAATACGCCTTGAATCCAACGGCTTGTTTGTGGTGAAACTTCTTGAAGTCCGTGAATCCATTGTATCTCTCAAAGAGGGCAAGTGAGCCCTCCGCCGCATCCACTGACGCTTCACTTTGCCTCTTAGCCTCTTTGAGAAATTCTCTGTATTTATGCTTTATTCGCTCGTTTACTGGGTTGTGCTTTTTCATGGTTTATCCTCTTTGGTTGAATACACAATTTACGAATAACTAATACAACTCATCTAATCGTTTTCAACCTTTCGTGCCTGTAAGCTGTAAATCTCCAATCCAGGCGCTTTTTATACCCAATGAGACACACCTATGAATCTTGTGAAAACACAGAGGACATTGACCAATAATCCTTGCACGGCCGTACTCGCTAACTTCCAAACAAGCTCTACTATTCTTGGGAAATACTGGCGTTCTGCAGGCCACACAGTAAATCTGTCCAGGCAAACAAGGCCGTTTGTTCTTCCGGCGCCTCTCATCCAGAAAATCTCGGAGAACACGACCGAGAACTAGGCGAGGCCGACCTGCTCCACAGTCCTCCAACCCCAGCCTCAGCCAATTGTTCACCGTATTCTTGTGAGCACCATACAAATCCGCTATCTCAGGGACTGTGTAACTTCGATTAATCTTTGCCAGTCTAGGGTTATAGTTAGCCATGAGTTTCAGCTAACCTCGGCTATCACGAATTCGCGAATCCAACCATTCCTGAATCTCATGGTCGAGCCATCCAACGGCTCTATCCCCTAACGAGATGGATTCAGGGAATCGCCCCTCGGAAATTCGAGCATAGATTGTGGAACGGGAAAGGCCGGTTCTGGCTTTAACTTCGGGTAATCGCAAGATAGTGGTTTGCATTGAACACTCCTGATGCACTTTGGCTGTTGAAGGAATGCTCGAAAGTAAAATGCAGCAGGAGGTCCTGCCGTCAATCCTGCATTTTCAAGAATTTTAATCGATTGAATTTATTAGGCTTTATATTGAGGGTAGAAAAACCGGCAGGAGTGCCAGATAAATTCGGCAGGAGTAATAACTATCGTTTTAGAATGGTGCTCAATGTTTGACGTGTGATTCCCTCGCGGTCTGCGGTCCTTTGCACCGCCCCTTTCTTGCCTTTCGCCAGCTCCTCTGCATGCCAAGCAAGTAATCTATTTTTGCGCTCGCCAGAGGTTTCATTTTCCTTGCGTAGTGACCGCGGATGGAGAGATCCAGGGAATTAAAGGGGACAGATTTATTTTCGAAGGAGAGTTGGCGGAAGAGGCAGGAGTCGAACCCACCAAGCCTGTCATTAACAGGCTTCACCGGGTTTGAAGTCCGGGCACCCCACCGGGGATGATACTCTTCCGCCGACGAGTTTATCATAATCAGGATTGGAGTCACCCTCCCCAGTGCTTACCGGATATCGTTCAGATCCCAGTCATAACGTAAATGGCGAATACGAATATCGTCAACGCGGAGCTGGTTTGCGGTTGCTAAATCTAGGTCTAACTCAGTCGCGTAGCCCGCCAAGAATTCGCCCACCGAATTGATAYCGCCCCAGCCCTTCTCAAAATCTTCTTCATACCAATCGAAGATGCTCGAAATRTACATGCGGCCATTGTCGTARTAGTTGCGACTTCGGTCWGCTAAGAACTTTTTCGTACTRTCTTCCAGCTGCATCTCTAATTTGTCACTGACGAAGGCCTCMSCSCGAAGGGCAGGRCAACCTATCGCCGCGCAATTAACTGCGAAGTGAATCCTAGGYTCCYGATAGCGACCCCAGCCTCGAATCATGTCGTGCTCAATCTCATCGAGGGTKACCTGTTCAYCGAATAGCTTGGCGAATTTCTGATTCCAAGCAGAGGATAGGAAGAAGCCRATATCTCTGATGGAATCGATATCGGGGTATTCCTCYARGATCACCTYGATGGTAGAGGCGTTGTAAACGTTGATCAGGAAGGCTAACTGAGCAGTYATCGACCAGYTATCGAAAGTACTGCGCGGCACCGTAGCGRCCTCGGCTAGATAGGCTTTCAGYACTGCCCGATCTRCTGCCATTCCTGAATARTCAACCTGTGTGGCRATTCCACCATCCTGAACTCTTACATGYTCTCGAAGCAGAGCRTCCCACTCACCGTGGTCGAAATCGGCTAGAGCGTGGRCMGGAAGCAGCAATAGCATGCAGGCGAAARTTTTAAGCAAGTGATTCAAGTTAGTTTCCTTATTCTGTGTGTGACGACTTTCTCATTCTTTGGCTAAAGTGCTGGAAGCRGCCCAYTCATTGGGCTGGRGCGCTACCATGGTCTGACTAAATGAAGTATGCTTCAAGCAACTTTGACACGCTGCCTRCCCTTATTCAACACAATGAAACAACGAGCTGARACAGGCTTAAAGAATAATTTYCATCGGTCAATATAACAAGAAAGGCTTTAGCCNAATCTATTTCAAAATAATTTACTCTTTGCCAAGTCGGCCTTAGAGAATCGATTTAATCAARATCGAGAGATTGGAGAATCACCATGAAGCACGCTGAAATCACCGGATGGGGAAAATGYGTACCACCTGCGGTGCTCAGCAACGATGATCTTGCCACRTTCATCGACACYTCCGACGAATGGATCGCCTCCAGAACCGGCATCCACGAGCGTCGCATCTGCCATACAAACTTTTCAGACATGGCGATTGTCGCTKCCAGGCACGCKCTAGCAGCRGCCGACATGGACCCAATGGAGTTGGATCTCATCCTGCTMGGMAGCCTRACTAACGACAGCCTGTGCCCKAACACTGCTTCAATAGTTCAAGATGCCATTGGCGCTCGAAACGCCGCATCRATYGACATCAACTCYGCYTGCACCGGTTTCCTCTACGGCCTGCACATCGGCACCAACCTTATCCGCACCGGCGCTCACAAGAAGATATTGGTTATCGGCGGTGAATTTATATCTCACTACATGAACTGGGCACAAAGAGACGTTGCCGTTTTATTTGGCGATGCCTGCGGCGCAGTGGTCATAGAAGCTACCGACCAAGAAGTCGGCYTGCTRGCAGCCAAGATYGGCTGTGARGCCGACGCAAAATACGCTATTCAGATTACCAATCTCGGGTCAGCCTATAGCCGACTCAGCGACGAATTTTTGTATGTCGGATGGAATTTCGAAGGACAGGAAGTCTTCAAGCGCGCTGTAAAGGCGATGTCTCAAGCCTGCCWRGACGTTCTTGAAGAGACCGGCGTARGCCTCGAYGAGGTAAGTCTTGTCGTRCCCCAYCAGGCGAATAAGCGAATYCTCGACGCCCTCGCGAARCGAGTAGGCATCCCRWCAGATAAGATGTTCATCAAYGTTCACAAATACGGCAATACTTCTGCAGGCACTATMCCGGTTGCACTCACCGAGGCACTGGAAGAAGACAGAATTAAACCTGGAGATTATGTGCTGTCTGCCACCTTCGGTGCYGGGCTTACTTGGGGAGCTGCMCTCATCCGCTGGGGAGACCGCGTAACTCCTCTAAAGCTAAGCGATGCCGAAATGCCTCCTTGYAMTCAAACCGCATTGGAAATTCTCGCTCCTCACATAAAACGCTACACAGAGCACGCTGCAAAGTCTGCTACTGACTAATTGTCTGTGTATTTAGGCAGCCTAAGCGGTTAATCTAACTTAGCTTGGGCTTCTCTCTCTGTATGAATGGGATCTATTGTGACTCTATCTTTTCTCATCTGGAGTACTGTAATCGGGTCGCTCATCGCCTTCTGGTGGGGCGGCGACAAGGTCAAGAGTATCGCCATGACCCACGTGTACAAACTGTGTAAGGATCAAAACCTGCAACTGCTAGATCAAACTATGGTCTTAAAGGGGGTCTGGCCGGTGCGGGACAGCGAAGGCTTAATGAGATTAAGAAGGCGTTATTGTTTCGAATTCACATCAACCGGAGAAGCGCGATCTCAGGGTACGGCGGAACTTCATGGTATGCGCCTGCACAAGCTGCACCTCGACGCTCATATGTTGCCTGAAGACCACGACAAATTTCTGCACTAACAATTTATGTCTACGCATCGATCGACTTCCTAAGCGCAGGGTAAAATAGCAATAGCGCATCAGCTCGGGCAGCCACATAGATAATCATCGCCCACCACAAGCCGTTCACCCCAAACCTATCGATCAGTATCCACCCTGCAAACAGGAAGACTGCAATGGAGAGAAAGGCTGCATTACGCATTTGGCGTGTAAACGACGCACCGATAAAAATACCGTCCAACTGAAAGGCAGCAAAAGAAAAGAAGATATAAATTGCCGCGAGAAACAGCGACCCCTGCGCCGCCGCTTGAACCGGCTCAATGTCAGTAAGCACAGCCACCGCCAAATCGCCAAACAGAAGCAGCAGCAGTGCCAATGCCGCCGCTGTCACGAGAGCGAGGATGCTCGTGCGCTTCACCGCAATATCGAATAAGTCTCGACGCTTCGCACCCAGAGAAGACCCAACCAGAGATTCGACGACAAAAGCATAGCCGTCGAGGAAGAAGGCAGCGAAAGAGATAAGCTGCAACAAGATATGATTTGCCGCGAGCACGACGTCACCAAACTGCGCACTCTGATTGATAAAAAAACCGAAGGAGAAGACCAGCAACAGCGTGCGGATCATGATGTCTCTATTCGCTACCAACATCTTTTTAAGCGAGGAGACATCTAACATGCGCGAGCGCGGCCAAAACTCACTACCCGGCTCACGACGAGAATCTAACTCACGTACTATTAACCAGACTGCAAATATCACAGTAGACCATTCCGCAATGACTGTGCCTAGCGCAATACCCGCAGCACCCCAGCCAAGGACTCCCGCAAAATAGACATCGAGGCCAATGTTAATCCCGTTGAGGAACAGCTGTACGAGCAACAGCTGACGGCTATTGCCTAAACCGATCAACACGCCCATCAAAACGAATGTAGCAAGGGTAGCAGGTGCCCCCCATATGCGAACATTGAAGTATTGCTGGGTGATTTCTTCAACGGCAGCACTACCGTCTAACAAAGACAGCGCAATAAGCCGAATCGGCCACTGCATCGCTATCAGCAATAGGCCGAGCCCTACGGCTAACACAAGTGCCCGGCCCAATATCGCGCGGATCTCAATCTGATCATCCGCCCCCAAGGCTTGGGCAACCGAACCCGTAGTACCCATCCGCAAGAAGCCGAAACTCCAGTAGACGAAGGAAAATATCAGCGCACCAAATGCTATCGCACCCAAATCGGTTACACTGCCTACGTTGCCAATCACGGCGGTATCGACTAAACCGAGCAACGGCACAGCAGCATTGGCTAGGATGATGGGCCAGGCTTTTCCGAGTAGGTAGCTGTAGCTTATGGATTCGGGATTTTTCATATTTCCAAGCGCTGCCTAATAGGCAATCTAGTTAGCGCCTTGCTCTGAACATGGCGCCGGATGACACAACATGAAACCATTTGAACCTTAAGAAAGGCAATAGATTAGGATACCCAGAATGATTCTACTTCACCATCTACGTATCGGCCGTTCGCTTTTTACTGTGTGGCAACTAGAAGAGCTTGGGATTGAATACGGTCTCAAAGTTTACCACAGGGATCCGCAGACATTTCTTGCCCCTATCGAGCTAAAGGCAGTTCATCCACTCGGTAAATCTCCAGTACTGGAAGACGGGGACCTATTACTCTCTGAGTCCAGCGCAATCACCACCTACCTGCTGGAAAAATTTGATACAGAAAATAAATTCTCGCCCCGAAGAGAGGATATAGCCAACTGGGCAAACTTCACTCAATGGCTACACTATCCAGAAGGCTCGGTGTTCTGCCCACTACTGGTCAAGATGCTACTGCTGCGCTCGAATGAGCCTCACACCACATTGACCCCCTACAGCGAGCGGGAAACAGCTCTGCACCTCAGCCACATCGCAAATCAGTTAGGCGACAATAAATATATTCTGGGCGATAAATTTACTGCGACTGATTTTGGCGTGACCTATGTTGTCTCTCTTGCTAAGCGGCTAGGCCTGCTGGATTCTTACGCGAAATTGAATGATTACCTAGAACGGAACCTTGCTAGAGATGCATTCAAGCAGGCCGTGGAAAAAGCCGTCGAATAGAAAGACAAACTTCGGGGCAGTCTACCTATTGAGAACGGCAATTCCTTCTAGCGCCTTTAGTTTCCCTGCGAAGCGGATTTTCTCTGAGCCACGTGCGTAGCGACGCGCACGGTTCAGATTCTCGATCACTGCCTCCCCGTCACCCATCTGCTGATTCACTATCGCCAATTGATGATAGAAGAAATGCTCGTTCCGTTTGTACACGATTGCTTCTTGCAAATGATCCAGGGCATCATCAAGATCCCCCGCGGCGATACTGCTCTCTGCCAAAGCGGAATGATAGTAGGGGTTTTGATTTCGGAACGATTCGATTTCCTGCTC
>JAESUV010000088.1 GCA_016762975.1 Gammaproteobacteria bacterium
GATGATTCCCGAAGCCTGGCAGTCCGACACGAATATGGATCAGGCTAAGAAAGATTTCTACGAGTACCACTCCGCGTTGATGGAGCCTTGGGATGGACCAGCTTCTATAGTGTTCTCGGATGGCCACTATATCGGTGCGGTACTTGACCGCAATGGGCTGCGCCCGAGTCGCTACTACATTACCCACGACGACAGGGTCATCATGGCGTCTGAAGTTGGCGTGGTGCATATCGACCCTGCAAATGTAAAATTAAAAGGCCGCTTACAACCTGGCAAGATGTTTTTGTTGGACTTCGAAGAAGGACGTTTGATTCCCGACGAAGAAGTAAAAAACACGATAGCTAGTAAAAAGCCTTATGGCGAATGGCTGGCCGAACAGAAAGTTACACTTGGCCTCTTAGCAAGTGGCAACGCCGCGCACTCTTTGGATGGCGAGAATATACTGCAACGCATGCAGGCTTTCGGTTACACCACCGAGACGATGCAGTTCATGTTGATACCTCTTGTTACTGAGTCGCGCGATCCACTCGGATCCATGGGAAATGACTCTGCGCTTGCTTGTCTCTCCGATAAGCCACGCATGATCTACGACTATTTCAAGCAGTTGTTCGCACAGGTTACGAACCCCCCTATCGATTCGATTCGTGAAGAGATTGTTATGTCGCTTCGCTGCTTCATCGGCCCGGAAGGCAACCTATTGCAAACGACTCCCGAGCAGGCACATCGCCTAAGCCTCGATCACCCTATTCTCTCCAATCAGCAGCTGAGCGATATTCGCGATATGGACTATCGCGGCATGAAGACGAAGCTAATCGATAGCACGTTCAATAGTAACGAAGAGAATGGCTTCGAGAATGCCTTAGACCGTATCTGTAAAGAGGCTGCAACAGCTATCGACGATGGCTTTGCATTCGTCATTCTTTCCGACCGACTTACTTCCGCCTCACGCACGCCGCTAAGTGCGTTGCTCGCCTGTGGTGCCGTGCACCAACACTTGATCAAAGCGCGCAAGCGAACGCAGATCGGTCTAATAATAGAAACTGGTGAAGCAAGAGAAGTACATCATCACTGTCTTCTAGCTGGTTATGGTGCAGACGCCATCAACCCTTACCTCGCCTTTGAAGCATTGTGGCAGGCGCAGCAAGAAGGCTTTCTCGGCGCAATGTTCGCGGACGAAGATGCACTGGTTGCCGGCTACAAGAAGGGTGTCGCCAAGGGCATGTTGAAAGTCATGGCAAAGATGGGCATCTCGACTCTGCATTCTTACAAGGGTGCACAAATCTTCGAGGCGGTCGGCTTGGCAGACGATGTCGTTCTGCGCTGTTTTACTGGCACGGCTTCACGAGTACAAGGCGTCAACTTCGACGTACTTAAGCAAGAAGCACAGCGCCGCCATGCGCTAGGCTTTCCCAAGCGTGACAGCGATCGTATCCCGGTGCTTCCTAACCCGGGAGATTTTCACTGGCGCTCCGGTGGTGAAGCACACATGTGGAACCCCGACACTATTGCGAACTTACAGATCGCGGCACGCACCAACAGCACGGAAGCCTATACGGCCTTCGCKAAGCATWCGAACGAAGACGCGACTCGACGCTGCACGTTTAGAGGCCTACTAGAKTTTAACTTAGACACCATCGAAGCGATTCCTATTAGCGAMGTTGAGCCAGCTAGCGAGATCGTAAAGCGATTCGCAACGGGYGCAATGAGCTTCGGCTCAATCTCTGMAGAGAGCCATGARTCRCTGGCAATTGCGATGAACCGCATCGGYGGHAAATCGAATACGGGTGAGGGCGGYGAAGAYCCRGAACGCTTTAAYBTGCTGGCCAATGGCGATTCGAAACGYTCCGCCATCAAGCAGGTTGCCTCSGGAAGATTCGGCGTTACCGCYTGGTATTTAACAAAYGCCGACGAGCTTCAGATTAAGATYGCACAGGGYGCYAAGCCAGGTGAAGGCGGMGAGCTTCCTGGYGGCAAGGTCGATGAGAAGATCGCGCGTATTCGTCACTCTACTCCMGGCGTAGGACTCATWAGTCCACCGCCACACCACGATATTTATTCMATAGAAGACATCGCTCARCTRATYCAYGAYCTRAAGAATGCGAAYCGCGAAGCACGTATTAGCGTGAAGTTAGTTGCCGAGGTTGGTGTTGGCACGATCGCCGCTGGTGTAACCAAGGCGAAAACCGATCACCTCGTGATTGCCGGACACGACGGCGGCACCGGCGCATCTCCTCTAACTTCTATTAAACACGCCGGACTTCCTTGGGAGTTAGGTGTGGCAGAAACCCACCAGACGCTTGTTATGAACAACCTGCGATCTCGTGTCACCCTGCAAACCGATGGTCAACTGAAGACCGGGCGTGACATCGCCATTGCGACGTTACTCGGTGCGGAAGAATACGGATTCGCCACTGCACCTTTGATCACACTCGGCTGCATCATGATGCGTAAGTGTCACCTCAATACCTGCCCAGTCGGTATCGCTACTCAGGACCCTGAGCTGCGCGCAAAATTTAAGGGAAAGCCTGAACACGTGGTTAACTACCTGTTTATGGTTGCCGAAGATCTGCGCGGCATAATGGCTGAGCTAGGCATGCGGACAGTCAATGAAATGATCGGACGCGTCGACTTGCTGAAGACCAGCGATGCTATCAATCACTGGAAGGCGGATGGCATAGACCTCAGCAACATGCTGCAGCCTGCCAAGGTCGTCTACGAGGGCACCGAGTTCTATAAGACTATGGAACAAGACCACGGGCTCGACATGGCGCTGGATAACGAATTGATTCGCCTATCCAAGTTAGCGCTGGAGACGGGCGACAAAGTCGATATTGAGACTGATATCATCAACACCAATCGTGTTGTTGGCACTATGTTGTCAAATGAAGTAGCAAAGCGTTGGAAAGAGGCCATGTTGCCCGACGATACTATCAATATTAAGCTGAATGGTTCCGCCGGACAAAGTTTGGGCGCTTGGTTAGCTAAGGGTATTACCCTAACTGTAGAAGGTGACGCCAATGATTACGTCGGCAAGGGCCTCTCCGGCGGCAAGATCATCGTTTACCCACCGAAGAATTCTAGCTTCAAAGCTGAAGAGAGTGTTATTGCTGGCAACGTGAACCTGTATGGCGCAACCGCAGGCGAGGCCTATTTCAGAGGCATCGTCGCTGAGCGATTCGCCGTAAGGAACAGCGGTGCAATAGCCGTCGTCGAAGGCATCGGCGATCACGGCTGTGAATACATGACCGGCGGTCGCGTCGTCGTCTTAGGTAARACTGGTAGAAATTTTGGCGCTGGCATGAGCGGWGGTATCGCCTATGTCTGGGATCCAGAAAACGATTTCCCRARRCAGTGTAATACAGGCACTTTCGAGCTCGAATCGCTCGCCTCCATCGACGATATYCTSGAATTGAAAGCGATGATCAAGAAGCATTTCTTGTATACCGCTTCGCCGGTMGCRAAAAAYATCCTCGACAATTGGGAACAGAACCTGGGCCATTTCGCCAAGGTCATGCCAACCGATTACAAGCGGGTTTTAGACAACGCTGTTTAAACACCTGAAAAAAACAACCGCAAATAGATTGAATAGTTTGTGACCGGTTAGCCGGTGCAGAAGGTCAGTAGAAAGGTAGAGTGTTAAATGGGAAAGCCGACAGGATTTAAGGAATTTACTCGTCAGACCGAGCCTTATCGCAATGCGATGGATCGGTTGCTGGACTATGAAGAAATTTATACAAGTCACAACGACGAACTCCTGAACAACCAAGGTGCTCGCTGCATGGACTGTGGCGTACCCTTTTGCCAATCCGAAGAAGGTTGTCCGGTCTACAACCTAATTCCTGAGTGGAACGATCTGATTTATAAGAACCGCTGGAAAGAAGCGCTGGATCGTTTACATAAAACCAATAACTTCCCAGAATTCACCGGACGTGTTTGTCCTGCGCCTTGCGAAGGGGCCTGCGTCCTCGGCGTTAATGAGCCGGCAGTAACAATAAAGAACATCGAGTGTGCAATCGCGGATAAGGGTTTCGAGAACGGCTGGATAGTAGCAAATCCTCCGCAGCAGCGCAGCGATAAGAAAGTAGCGATAATCGGCTCAGGCCCTGCGGGACTAGCAGCTGCAGCGCAGTTGAACCTAGCGGGACATAACGTCACTGTCTATGAGAGAGACGACCGCATAGGCGGATTGCTGATGTACGGCATCCCCAACATGAAGTTAGAGAAGAGCGTCGTCGATAGGCGCGTAAACCTACTCAAAGAAGAAGGCGTTAACTTCGTAGTCAATGCCGACGTAGGTGGCAGTGGCGAGAATAGCGTCGATGTTGAGCAGCTTCTGAATGACAACGATGCGGTGCTACTAACTACCGGTGCTACCACCGCGCGTGACCTTAACATCCCAAACCGGGAAGGCGATGGTATTCATCTGGCGATGGAGTTCTTGTACAAGAACACCAAGAGCCTTCTTGATTCGAATCTAGAAGACGGCAAGTACTTGAGTGCGAAGGGCAAGAAGGTCATCGTCATCGGTGGCGGTGATACTGGCACCGACTGTATCGGCACTTCCTTACGCCACGGCTGCGAGTCGCTGGTCAATTTCGAGATCATGGCTATACCCCCTCTCAACCGAGCAGATGACAACCCCTGGCCACTCTGGCCCAAGATCTACAGAGTAGATTACGGACATCAGGAGGCAGCCGAGAAATTCGGCAATGATCCGCGCGTGTATTCGGTCTCCGGACAAGAGATCGTGCGAGATGCCGATGGGCGTCTGAAAGGCATCAAGACCGTGAATGTCGATGAGAAATTCAACGAAGTTCCCGGCAGTGAGCAGTTCTGGGAAGCAGACCTCATCCTATTATCCATGGGCTTCTTAGGGCCAGAGCACTACCTTAGTGAGTCCTTAAACCTAGAACTCGATGGGCGCTCCAATTACCAAGCACAATACCGCGACTTTCAAACCTCTAAGGCGAAGGTGTTTGCAGCAGGCGATTGCCGCCGCGGTCAATCGCTGGTCGTTCGTGCTATCGATGAAGGCCGGCTGGTAGCCGAACAGATCGATACGTTCCTAAGCGGAGAATAGAAGACAGCGATCGCTGACCCACTGCCTTCATAGCTTCTACTTATTAGCGCGGCAATTTACCCTTGATAGCATCCGCATTCCTGCCAGCTATTACGCGAGCCTAGCCCACAGACCATGCCAGCTCCAAAAACCACTCATGATCAGTGGTAATTCGGTCGTATTAGCACTTGGAGTAAGCCGAATCGAGACCTACGGCGGAAAAATTCATAATCTTACGAAAAATTTAGCAAAGTGCCGCCAAGACCAGTATATTTGACGTCGGCGCATTGTGAGCGCTCGAAAATCTATAAAAAAAGGAAGCATTAGATGTCCTCATCAGCAACTCACCACTACCCTGATTCGCCACTCGCGATGTTTCTGGGGCACACGCCTGTTTGGTACAAAAAAGTCGTATTAGCGGCTCTTGTAATGAACGTTGTTTTTTACTTCACGCTTGGCACGCTACTTACTTCTTGGATAATCCTTTTCGAGTTCATTTTTACACTCGCCATGGCTCTAAAATGCTTCCCGCTGCAACCAGGCGGCCTGCTTGCGATTCAGGTGCTGGTGATGCAACTCACCGACTCCCACCATGTCTACGAAGAGGTTGAGCATGGCCTGCCCGTGATCCTACTCGTTATCTTCATGGTGGCCGGTGTGCATTTCCTGAGGGAGATGCTGTTTATGTTCATGAACAAAGTGCTGCTGGGCATCAAGTCCCGAGTGGTAATGAACGTCACCACCATCATAGTCGTCGCAATACTGTCTGCCTTCTTAGATGCGCTGACGATTTTGGCAGTCCTCATAGCTCTCGCCACTGCCTTCTATGATGTCTATGACAAAGTGGTTTCAAAAATAGGTTATGCCGACGATCCGACAGATGACGAAGATAATCACATCGACGATTTACACCGTGAAGATCTCGATGGTTTCCGTGCGTTCCTGCGCGGGCTTCTCATGCATGGCGCTATTGGCACTGCCATCGGCGGCGTATGTACTCTAGTAGGCGAGCCCGAGAACATCGTGATCGGTAACGCGGCCGAATGGGACTTCGTTACATTCGCCACAATGGTTGGGCCCGCTACGATCCCAACACTTATCGCCGGCGTATTTACCTGTTTCGTTTTAGAGAAATTGGGTTGGTTTGGCTATGGTGCTGAGCTGCCACCTGCCGTACGGAAAATCCTAGCGGATGAAGATGCGAAGCTAAAAGCGCAAGCCACCAAGGGAGACACCTTGGTAATCTACTTACAGCTCGTAGTAGCGATCTTAATGATTGTTGCCCTGTCTCTTCACCTTGCCGAGATCGGACTTATCGGACTCGCTGTAATCATCCTCGCCTCATCGTTGATCGGCGTTACCGACGAGCATTCAATCGGGCAGGCATTTACCGAAGGGCTTCCTTTCGCATCACTGCTGGTCGTGTTCTACGTCATCGTCGCTATGATCAATAGCCAAGAGATGTTTACTCCAGTAATGAACTGGGTATTAGAGATGGAAGGCAGCCAGCAGGTCTTCATGGTATTCCTAACCAACGGCTTCTTATCTGCTATCAGTGACAACGTGTTTGTAGCAACGATCTACATGAATCAAATCACGCCATTGATGGAACAGGGCTTAATGACCAGAGAGATTTTCGAAGCTCAGTCAGTCGCCGTTGTTATGGGAACGGGTATCCCAAGCATGTCCACACCAAATGGCCAGGCTGCATTCCTGTTTTTACTAATGTCGTCCATCGCACCACGAATTCGACTAGGCTATGGCCGCATGGTTTATATGGCACTACCGTACTTCCTAGTTTGTACTACGGTTGCCGGTATTATCATGTACAGCTGGCTCGATTAGACTCTGGTAGGATTACACCTCCTTCGAGGTGCGAAAAAAAAAGGAAGAGCATCGCTCTTCCTTTTTTCCGTTCTGGGTTTAGCCACGCACATTGCGCTAGTCTGGTTTAACGATCAGCACGTCTCGCTCAATGAGGTCCAAGAGCCGCTCCGCAGTGCTCCCTATCAAGACTCGATCAATACCTGAACGTGAGATCGCACCCATCACCACGACGCTGGCATCCAATTTATCGAGTAGCTTTGGGAGCGAACTTTCGATGGGCGAATCTGTCCAGTGACAATGACTTGTTTCGATACCAGCTCGTCTTCCGAATTCAGCTAACTTCGCGCGCTTATCCTCTTCATTCACGATTAGCGAATAGACCCCCATGAAGGGAGGAACTGAATCACTGTGAAATAGATGAACACTGCCTCCACAAGCCCCAGCTAACAGCTGAGAACAGGCAATCATTTTTACGTCTAAAGCCGCTGGCTTATCGTTTGCGTGATTAGGATCGATAGCAGTGACGAAGACCGGCTCTTTCGACCAAGGCTGGCCTTTAACTAGTAGAAGTGATGAAGAGCAATTTCGAATCAAATCCCAATCTTCGTTCGACAAAAACAGTCGGGCAATCTTGTTGTGGTGTTTAGTCGATTTGACCACCAACGTGGATTCTGGGTGCTTAATATGTTCGTTGAGCCGCTTGTAGCTCGGGTGTCCCCATGCCGAAAATGTGTCTACTTTCAACTCTTCGTCTTTCAGAGTCGCTGCGATCTCGTCGAGCTTTAATCGATGCTCTTGCAACATCTGCAAGCGTAGTTCGGCCGCTTGTGGCGGGTCGAAATAATGACCATCCTCTAGATACGAGGAGTAATCAATAGACACCAGATCCAGGCTCGCGTTATTAGCCCCTGCAAGAAACGCCGCCTTCTCAATTACCCCTTCATATTCATCATTCAGGTCAACTAGTGCGACTACGTTGGAAATTTTATTCATCCTGAAATCCTCCATTTTGTTGTTGAGCCATACTCAATGCAAAAATTTTATGCCCTCACCTAAGCAGTCCTTCCTCTATTCATAGTATCTACGTGCTCGACTAGCGCCTTGACTAAGATCAATCAACA
>JAESUV010000089.1 GCA_016762975.1 Gammaproteobacteria bacterium
TGAGCCAGAGCTCGCTCCGGAAAATGCAATCGAGCCTGAGGATATTGCGAGCGCGGTGACGATGGTGCTGGCGTCCAGACAAGGAACTGTATTCGACGAGATCACGCTTTCTCCTCGGTGTCAGGTCTGGAAGAAAAAAGACGCTAGTTCATAGATGACACAGGGGATGAGAGGGGCGCTAATTTTCCAGTGCGGCATCATCGTTGGCAATTTGACGTGGATGGCCTAAATCGCCTATTCTGCCTAAAACAGTGATAGTTCCATGATCTAACTGATCTTTCTTATACCGAGGTTTCTATGAAGTATTCACAATTCTCACTCTGGAGCGCATCGCGACTCGTAGTTTGCGCGCTATTTTCGTTGATGATTTCAGCGACTGCTTTTGCACACACTGCGCTAACGGAGGCTACGCCAGGTGATGGCGCGGTCATCAAGGAAGGGCCGGCACATATCAACCTGACTTTTAATGGCCCCGTTAAATTAGTGAAATTGCAGCTGATGGGTGTAGGGCACGAGATGCCWACTAACTTCGAGAGCAATAGCGAAGCTAAAGCCGCCTTTATGATCGAAACGCCGGGYATGCATCCGGGTGAGTTCACAGTTAACTGGGCTGTAATTGGYGCAGACGGTCACACTGTMGCCAATAGCTATAGCTTTACTGTCGATCCTAGCGTWGCCGAAGAACAWGCTGGCGAATCTGCMAGCGGCAGCCACTAATCCTAMATAGTTGATTCTGAAAATGCATCTTGATATGGATATCAATTACTTCGCTTTGTGTGTMGCTAAAGTTTCGAGAAAAAAACTACAGGTTCAACCGYTGCCTGTAAAGGGCAATGTGAGCGYGCCAAAAGTAAATGAMATGACACRCTGCRCCAAGCTTTTGGCGCACTACAGTCTAAAAAMGTCATGGATGACTTTTTTAGAYTCGACTAAATAGCCAGCTTGATGTTTATACTCCCTAGCACTTGGGAGCTAGCAAGCCTGCTAGCTAAATTACTTCTCTACKTCGGWGCCTTCAGTATTGCTGGRGGTTGCTTGAGTGCGTGGCGCTAYTCAAATGCARACAGRGYKCTGCTCTTCTCAAATTTCTCCTATATTTTTGTCGGCACGGTYATTGGATTTCACGGGACTCTYYTRGGCTTCCTTGTGCAAGTGGGATTGATAAAYGATAGCGGYCTGCTRGGAATGYTTGACTGGTCGATGATATCGCTATTACTYGATACGGGYCTTGGYGATGTTACCTTGCTGAGGCTGCTCGCGTTTTTRCTCGCAGGCGTAGGYAGCGTGRTCGTGCTCAAGAAGCTCCAGCGCTCYAATATAGATATCAAGGATCACCGAACTCGGTTATTTTTTCTCCTGCAATTTGTCGCTCTAGCAGCATTGGCTTTTTCTCATAGAATAACSGGCCATATATCTRTTYTAAGTCCAGTGGCACAAGTGTCTATAGTGGTGCACTTTGCGGCATTCGCGTTGTGGATAGGCTGCCTCTATCCCTTCTTGCARCTGAGTAGAAGCTTRGATATAGAAGTGCTTCAGAAKACGCTAAAACGGTTTGGYGATAATGCTATCGTGATCCTCATTGCGCTTTTTCTTGGAGGTGCGTTGATGTTATACGRRCWKMYYRWAYMSCYMRWRGWWYTGYWWARKAYCAWCKAWSRWWTARMAYTKWTSYTKWAGCTTGGTTTGGTTTTAGTCGTGCTGGGAGTTGCTGCTATGAATAAGCTGGTCGTAGTGCCGGTGCTGCTCAGCAGTGGCAGCACCGTTAGACTTCAATCAGCTATTCGCTTCGAATTGGCAGTTGCTGTTGCCATACTAGTCGTCACTTCCTACCTATCCACGATAGTAGGCCCTGCTGGGCACCAGATGTAGAGCATGCTGGAGTGTACTCTGCGCAAACGTTAAGTAAGGTTGAGGCCATTGGGCGAATTGGAACCGGCTGGATTGATGTCTTCTATTAGACGACTCGTCTCCAGAGTATTGATATTTAGGGTTATCAGTTCGGCTGTCTCTCCCGCTGTTGAAAATACCGCCGCTGTCCTCATGGATGGCTTCATTGCGAACAATAGATTATTTCCCACCGGTGACCAAGCTAGATTGAAAAGGTATTGGCTGCTGTAGTAGAGCGGAATAGGTTCACTGGCTGTGCCCAAGCGACCTAAAAAAATGGTTGAGCCACTAGTATCGTATTGAATGAATGCATATTTTCTTTCGTCTAGGGACATGACGGGTGTCGCGATAGAATCGACGACGTTAGAACTGTTATCGATAGTACTCAGCTGTAACTCACCGCCGAGGTAATCCGGCTTATTGTCGAGTAGTTCGTCGCTTAATAGGGCAGGAGAGTTCACTCTATCGAATCCCCGATCAATTAAGCTATCACCCTCTAGAAAAACCCAGCCGGCAATGAGTAAGCATAGACAGGCAGCAGCGGCAGTAGCAACTCGTAGAGTGGGCATTGCGAACAGGGTAGCTCTGCGCGAGTCATTGGATAGTGATGGAGAGCTAACTCCTGCTTTTCTGCACTCTATCCTAGCTAGGAGGCGATAGCCGCGCTTGGGAATGGTCTCAATATAATTCGGCACTAATGAGCCGGAACTTTGAAGTTGCTTGCGCAGTTCGGAGATTGCTCGTGTCAGAGAGTTTTCGTTGACGACCACACGTGGCCACAACTCTTGTATGAGCTCTTCGCGGGAGAGAACTCGCTCTTCGTTGGCCCCTAGAAAACAAAGCAACTTAATCAGGCGCGGTTCTAACTGACGTTCTTCGTCGTTGCTACTGCATTTAATTCGATTTAGTTGAGGCGACACACACCATTCTCCCACGAAAAATTCGCAAGAAAGCGCGGGTTTTGTGCCCTGGTCCGCTGTCTCTTTATTCTGTTCTGTCTGTTCTGTCTGTTCTGTGGTCAGTGTAGGCATGGTTAATCCGCTAATGTTTCCTATTGCGTATCAATTAAGCAAATACTTGTTTCAACATTGCTATGAAGCGCCTGTTTCTAATTTCATGCGCTCTATTCTAATTTATTAAGACCGCTCAAACTGCAATTTTCTCCATCCGCAGGTTTTCTGGACACAATATTCATCGCAATTTCAGGTTATTCGTCGTTTCTAGCGCTAACTTCTAGTCATTGAGACCGCTGGGTAATAATTTTGCGGCTTAGATTCATTCATAGGGTTTATTGGGGAGATTTCAAGATGATCTATGGAATATCAGTGAGATTCAGCAAAGTCATTGCTACGGCGGCGGTAGTGTTATTGATGGCTCAGGCTCAAGCAATAAGTACTGCAGCATTGACACAAGGCATACCCTCGTTGGCGCCGATGTTAGAGCAGGTAACGCCTGCGGTAGTAAGTATCCGAGTGCGCAAAGCCATGCCGACGTCAGGGCGTGGCAGCGAGCAAGCGGGGCGTTCCTTCGCGACAGGGGCAGGCTCGGGAGTCATTGTGAACGCCGCCGAGGGCTTGATCATTACTAATCACCACGTCGTAGCTGGTGCCTCGCGTATTACCGTGCGATTGAGCGATGAAAGGACATTGGAAGCGCGACTATTGGGCAGTGATCCAAGCACGGACGTGGCGTTATTGCAGGTGGAGGCAGAAGACTTGATAGAGATCGCCTTTGCTGACGTTAGCACGGTCGCAGTCGGGGACTTTGTGGTGGCAATCGGCAACCCTTTTGACATTGGTCAAACTGTTACCTCGGGCATAATTAGCGCCTTGGGCCGTGCAGGCATCAATAACGATAACTATGAAGACTTTATTCAGACCGACGCAGCGATCAACCTTGGCAATTCAGGTGGCGCTCTAGTCGATATGGAGGGGAATCTGATTGGTATTAACACAGCAATAATAAGCGGCAGCGGCGGCAGCAATGGCCTAGGGTTCGCTGTGCCGGCGGACATGGTGGCTAGCGTTATGCAGCACCTGAAGCGAGATGGAGAGGTTAGGCGTGGCCTTCTCGGCGTAACAATAGCCGATGCGACACCGGATATCGTTGCCGCGTTAGAAATAGATGTGGATCACGGCGCTGTCGTCACTAGCATATTGCCCGATAGCGCTGCAGAAAAGGCAGGTGTGCAGGTATCTGATGTTATCGTAGAAATAGATGGCAAGGAGGTGCATGGCAGCAGAGCACTTCGCAATATGGTGGGGCTGATGCTGCAAAATCAGCAGGTAGAGTTGCTGCTATACCGTAATGGCATCCGAGAATTAGTACAGGCAAGAATAGGTGGCTCTACGGGTCAGGCTATCACGGGCAATTCTGCCGTGCGTAGTAGAAACGAATTTCGCGGCGCGAGACTAGAAGATATTGATGGGAATAATCAATATGTAAATCAAGGTGTTGAAATTGTTTCTTTAAGTAAAGAAGGAGATGCATGGGCCGCGGGATTACGAGAGGGGGATGTCATAGTGGAGGTCAATCGCCGGTCGATCGCAGATCTGGAAGCCTTCGATAAAGCGACGTCTGTAAGCTCTGTGGATTCAAGGCGCAGTATCTCAGCTCTGACGGTGATTCGTGAGGGGCGCAGACTACTGATGTTTCTGTAGTAGAAAGGAGGTGGTGCCGCATGGGGGCCTAGCGCCGTTTCAGTGAATGAGTTTTTTGTTAAATAAGTGCCCCCGCTTGGCCGACCTAATGAGAGTTAAGTCGGTTTTTTTTGTCTGARRCTTTGACAGYGCCCTTGTTGSTGAGAAGCGCTTACGYCGATGCAAGCTAAAAAGTGACCATCTGYTTTCTACAGTTTCATGCAATGGCTAACGCRGTTARACTGGGCYGCCGCTATTGTCACTTCCAAAGCTGYAAGCTAATAAAATAGAGGAATTAGTAGAAGTCACATTGTGGCTAYTTGCTGGATTAATATGRACAAATTCATTAAAACMAAACCMTGYAAATTACTAGGCCTGTRTTTGGCTCTTRCGCTAAGCGCTACTTCTGYATCGGCAGATGATTTCGAGCTGCATGCAGAYTACAACTATGACTTTTCTGAATTTGTTRMTTGGATGGAAGCTGCAATTAGAGAAAAGRAGATCCCTGGTGTYGCGCTGGCAATCGTGTCYCGAGAGGGAATCATGCATATGCAGACTTGGGGAGTTAGGAAYATCGATACGCGGGAGGCAGTTCATACCGATTCGATTTTTCGCATAGCCTCGATGTCAAAAACTTTTGCAGGTGCRTCGGCAGCCTTGCTAGTCGATCAACATTACCAGTCATGGGATACYAAACTTACCGACTTGTTTCCAAGCATGCGCTTAGGCACCAGAAGTTCCTCTGGCGGTATCACCCTAAAGCATATTGTTAGCCATTCAACAGGCTTAATGCCTCACTCCTATTCCAATTTATTGGATGACGGYATCTCTTACGATCGAATTAAATCCAGTTTTTCAAAAATYCCAACCGTGTGTCAACCGGGYGAATGCTACGGYTATCARAATGTTGTGTTTTCGCTTATCGGGGATGTAGTTGAAGAGAGTACTGGGGAAAGCTACGAGAAGTTTATTTACGATCARATTTTTAAACCGCTAGGAATGATCTCGGCTACTGTTGGTATGGAAGCYTATTTGAACAATGATGAAGCGACGGCACCTCATCGMAAWTCGAGAGGRTCTTGGCGTACTACGTCTACGAAYCCTGCGTACTATTCTGTWGCGCCCGCATCAGGAATCAACGCGAGCATTTTTGATATGAGCATGTGGGTGCGAGCAAACCTTGGCGCTTTTCCTGAAGTCTTGTCTGCTGATTTTCTGTCTCAGTTACACGAGCCTATTATAGCGACGCCCAGAGGCAACTATTTCAATCGCTGGTCTGGACTTGAAAAAGCGTACTATGCAACTGGCTGGAGAGTGTTTGATTACGAAGGTCAGCGCGTAGTCCATCACGGTGGCGGTGTGCGAGGCTATCGATCGGAGATGGCATTCGTACCCGAGGCGAATGTAGGTTTGGTACTGCTATTCAATGCAGAATCGAACTTAGCCAATGACATCGTGCCTGCGTTCCTCGATAATCTGACCAACACGACTCATTAATGCTTGTTGCATAGCCGCAGCAATTTCGATCAACTAATTTCATTCAATAATAGGTATTCTCATGAGCTCAGTGATTGACTTGCTGAAGTCCCACCGTAGTATTCGAAAATTTACCGACCAAGCGATAAAGCCAGAACTGTTTAACGAGCTTATTATTGCGGGCCAAGCGGCTGCAACGTCAAGCTTCTTGCAGGGCACCACTGTGGTAAGAATAAAGAAGCCTGAAACACGTGCCTCTATAGCCAAGTTGGCCGGGGGTCAGGCTTATGTAGAGTCGGCTGCGGAATTTATGATCTTCTGCGCGGACCTAAAACGCCCAGGTAACTATTGTGATAAGTATGAGAAGTCATTCGAAGGCGACTATACAGAGCACTTCATTATTGCGACGGTAGACGTTGCCCTTATGGCGCAGAGCATGGTCACTGCTGCCGAATCCGTCGGGCTCGGTATTTGTTACATAGGAGGAATCAGAAATGATCCTGCTCAGGTGGCGCAGTTGTTGGAGCTACCCAAAGGTGTCTACCCAGTGTTCGGTCTTTGTCTCGGATATCCAGATCAAGACCCTGAAGTAAAGCCACGACTCCCACTATCGGTGATAATTAAGGAAGAAGTCTATAACGAAGTAGGTGACGCGGAGGCCATCGCGGAATATGACGAAAATATTCGCGAATACTATCGAACTAGGACTGGGGGAGGGCATGGAATAAGCTGGACGGAGCAAGTGTCCACTCTGTTGGCTGGGAAGGCCCGGCCACATATGAAAGAATTTCTCGCTGGACAGGGGTTCAAGTTTCGCTAGGTTGTGAAGGGGTGGCAGGGCAGTAGAGCCCTGCCGGTAGTTAGATCCTTATCAATCGGGTCTTTGGTATCGATAGTTGCCTGTTGAAGGCAATGATTCGACTTTATCACTCACCATAGCGTCGATTGTCTCAGAGGGGGGTATTGCACCTGAGCCAAAGGCGAAACTGAACTGACCGTTTACCAGCCCACGCTTGTCATCTGTTACCGACCAGCGCGCGGTGTAGTACTCCGACTCGGGCAATTCACCCGGAATGGGCAAGACAAAGCTGTGACTCAGTCGCGAGGGGTCATACTCAAAGTTGATGTTGATCCATTTGCCATTCGAGGTATACAGTGCCAATTTTAGCAGCCGTACATCCACACGAAAGCTCATGGTAATCATCTGTGGAGGTTCAGTAAGTACGGAATCATCCGGCGGGAACGTTACCCCGGGGGTTAGAACGCCGTGACCATGTTGTGCTAGCGATGTGGTAGACGCTAGCAACATAAACAAGGCGCCCAATAGCAGCACACCTACTTTTCTACGAAATGTGTAAAGGCTCATCGACTGTGTAATCCACCTGCTATGATTCATAGCCTCAATATTAGCAAAAATGCCCATCGCTCTCTATCAGATAATTGATAGAAGGCTGTTTAAAAAGAGCTAATTTCAAACCCAGTCAGCCGAAATAAACCATGCATTGCCTCGTGAGAGCAACTAGGCGACCCAGTTCATCGTAAATCTTACCCGACTGCTGTGTGTAGCCGTCGGCGGCGGATTCTACTACGAATTCTAGATAGAACCACTCGCCTGTTATCAATTCTGGCGCCTCGACGAATTCCAGAGACCAGCTCAGTGAGCTGGCAGGCACCGGAGGCTTCTTAAAGTGGGAGAGCAGTACCGGCGGTGGAATGTCAGCTATGGCGATCAGCCTCTCGATAGGAAAGCGAGAGATGTCTTGTGTGTGGCGTACCCACATAGTTAAAAAAGGTTGGTAGTTCCCAGAAAATGGGATGCCGCCGTCGATCCAGCAGCCATCGAAATACTGAAGGAAGCTAGGCAGGCGCTTGGCATTGTTACTAAAAGGGTTGCCGCTATCTCGCGCCGGCAATTCCTTGGGGGCGGCAGCGGCCGGTTTGAAGGCTTCGCGAGA
>JAESUV010000246.1 GCA_016762975.1 Gammaproteobacteria bacterium
AGAAGTACTCCAGGAGGCGATACAGCCGGTATCGGAGATCGAGGCTATAGTAGACACTAAAGATAGTTTCGATATCGATGGTAATCCGATCACAATCCAAAACCCTGCGAAGTATGATCCGGTTAGCGGTGTCCTGGCTCGGATCGACGGGGCTCAAGTCGTCCTAGACGGTGCGACTCAGGACACATTGGATCTAGTCGCTTTAAGGGTTTGATAGCAAAACCACCTTTCTAGGATCCTCGATCGAGATAGTTTTGCTATCGTTTTGTTGTCATCGATGCGCTGGCCAGCGGACTAAATGCTATCAATTGTAGCTTCCCCCTAGCTTGGCTACTGGCGCATGGATTAGGAATCGGTTATCGCATAGGATGCTTGGCGAGCTATCTTGTTCTCACGCAGTCGAGAGGTTTGGTATTATGAGCGATAGAGCTGCTCGGTCAGTATTTATGAGCTACAGCATAATGAGAAAGCGGCTAATCGTTGTTGACGAGAGCGGCCTCGTTATGAGATTCCCAGCTAAGAAGGTATCGAGTGAGGTCAGCGCTCGAATTAATGGTAAAACCAATGCCCATTCTGTGCCCAATTTGATAGTATTAGCGCGTTCGAGTGACGGCCGAAAAAATAAATAACTCCCAGTTTCAAAGGCTTAGATATATTTCAACCATCATTGGCATGCAGTACAACGAGTTCGAGTCTCGTCCGGTCCGCCATTTTTCTTCTAAGATCCCTGCGATTTTTCTCCTATTTCACCGTCTGTTTTATTGCCTCTTTCATTACCTATTTCACTACCTATGCCAGTAGATATCTCTATTAGCAAAACGCCTATCGAAGCACTGCACTGTGAATTACTGCGGGGCTTCAGCGTGTCTATCAATGTCCTGCGCCTGGATAAGTGCCATTCGCTGCTGTCGGGCAATAAATGGTACAAGCTGAAATACAACTTGCTCGAGTTTCAGCGACGACCGGAACTTCCAATTCTCAGTTTTGGCGGGGCCTATTCTAATCACCTCCATGCGCTAGCCGCTGCTGGCAAGCTAATTGGCATGCGAACTATTGGCGTCGTGCGAGGAGAGATACCCGAGCCATTGAATCCAGTTCTCGTGTTTGCCAGTGAGCAGGGGATGACCTTGCTGCCGGTAAGTCGCGGCGACTATAGGCGCAAGCAAGAACTGGATTTTCTGCAACAGTTGCGGGTCAGGTTTGGTGACTTTCACCTGCTGCCGGAGGGAGGGAGCAACTCCTTAGCTATTAAGGGCTGTGAAGAGATTGCATCGCTACTAAGATGGCAGAAAAMAGATTCAAAAAAGCTAGTCGCTCTGTGTTGCGGTACCGGGACCACGATGGCGGGCTTGATAAGTGGTTTATCGAAAATCGAGAGTGCGTCTGACAGTGCTCCTGAAGTGCTGGGAATCAGTGTTCTAAAGGGTGACGGCTATCTACAGTCTGAAGTTTCGAGTCAGTTACAGAGCTGTGGTTGCATCGACCCTATTTCTTGGCGAGTCGATGATACTCACCACTGTGGCGGTTATGCGCGTAGCAATCCCGCCTTGCAGTCATTTCTGAGCAAATTCGCCGAGTTCTCCGATTTGCCGCTAGAACCGGTCTATACCGGTAAGCTGTTCTATGCTCTATTTGATTTGATTGAGAGGGGCGTCATTTCGGAGGGGACTGAGGTAGTGGCGATACATAGCGGTGGAATTCATAAATAAAGTCAATAAAAACAAATAGATAATGATCTTATGTAAAGTACTGTGGAATTATTGAATAGTCATTACAGCCCAACTTCCAGATAGCAATATCCTAGACTAGTCGCTAAACTAATAAGTTCTCGGGCCATCTTGTAAAGCCTCTCGCCCAATCTGACTGAGGAGAGAATTAATTGAGAAGAGCTAGCTGTTGCTAGCTAATCATCGCCATGTCCCTATCGCCTCCAATCATGCAGGTTTCTATTAGCAACGGCTTGCACCGAATCCTTGCCGTGTTCGTCCTGCTTTGGCTGACTCCACTTAATGGTCAGCAGGCGTTCATCTACCCGATACAGCAACTTGACAGCCAGCAGCCGCCACCAACCTATGCGGAGATCTCACAGCCGATAGCGCTGGATAGCGCTCAGTTAGAGGGCATTCACATGGGTGCCACTCTGAGTCTGCAAATCTCCGATAGCCGGCAGATACAGTTGCAGGTTGTGACGCTGGATCGCTATGTAAATGGCGATCGGGTAATCGGGGCAGAAGGACGCGATGACGGTAGCTTCTACTCGCTCACTATCACCCAGGGACAACGTAGCCTGTTCGGTCATCTGAGTAGCGAAGACGAGACCTATCAGCTATACGCGATCGCGAATGCAGACAATGCGCACTATCAGGGCTGGCTTTACAAACCTGGCAATCTCGCAGGCATTGAGCAGGGTTTTCAGAATGATTACATTATTATTGATAAAACCAGCAGCGGGAATGCGCTGCTTAAGCCGAAACCAGAAATAATATCCATTCTTCCAATGCAGACCGATGGCGTGAACTCGCTGTCATCATCTACAGACGCAGCTTCCGATTCGGCGGCGGTTAGCACGCCTGGAATCGATCGTAGCAACTTTCGCGTCACTCAAAACTTTTCCAGCATTAGCGTATTAGTTGGCAACACGATTGATGTCAATCTCGAGTTTGAAAACATCAGCGATCAATCGCATAACGATTTGTATGTGGAAATATTTTTCGTTCTCGATAATAGCGAATTAATTACAGCTCCAAGTGAGTGCCGGGAGCAACTGAGTCTTTCTCTGCAAGAAACCATTTACTGCGAGCTTGGGAATTTCTTACCTGGGGAGAAAAAGTCCTTCAGTTATAGTGTCGCGACGGATGATCGGGCAAAACCTCGTGTCATCAGCTCGGTAATAATGGGTGATCTGCGTGTCGATGGTATTGTAAATGTAGTCGAAGATATTCGAGTGGATAGCGATGGCGATGGTATTAGTGACTTCAATGAGATGTTGCTATCTACCGATGCTACTAATCCTAGTTCGGTGGACAACAGTAACTCTGTTATCGACSTGCTAATTCTCTATACCCCAGGTGCGGTTGCCAGCTATCCCCATGGTGTCCAGACTCGCATAAACCAATTGATTAGCGTTGCAAATCAGATCTACGCCGACAGCGGTGTCAAGATCACACTGCGGCCGGTTTATCACGGCCTAGTTAACTACAACGACAGCGATGATATGGGYACGGCTCTCAATCATCTCATCGAGAAGACGGATAGCGCGTTTAGCCGTGTAGATAGTTTACGAGATACCTATGGAGCCGAYCTAGTTATGTTGTTTCGGSCWGCGCAAGCCGGCGAGGGGMGTTGTGGGCTGGCGCCGGTCGGTGGGTTTAATACCAATGGAGACTTTASTAGTGYGGCAGAGCGAAATACTGCCTATTCGACTATTTCGGTGGATTGTCCGATAGATTTAATTGTTGCTCATGAGCTGGGACATAAYATGGGGCTAAGCCACTCGCACTTAGAAGACGGYAGTGGCGGCACCTTTAATTTTTCAACCGGTTACGGCGTCGAGGGCCAGTTCGTTACGGTGATGGCCTACCCCGGGGCGTTCAACACTCAGACGCGAGTATCACTCTTCTCCAGCCCGCTTCAAGACTGCTTAGGGTTTGATTGTGGTGTCGATGCAGAGCATGAATTTGGCGCGGACGCTGTGCAGTCTCTAAATCTTGTTAGGCACCAGATTGCGAATTATTTTCCCACGCGAGTACCCAATCTACCGAATGCGACCATCGCCACGCTTTCTGGAGAAGCGAGCACAGCAAATATTTCTATCGCAGCAAGCCGTGATGGAGGCTTATCTTTCACCAAAGAGGTCAGCATAACCGATTCGGTTAGCCTCGAGGCGAATGTACTGATAGACGAGCGGCACATTGGTCAACAAGGTAGCATCTATGTACTTATCGGGCTCGAGGGCCAAGGCTTTTTCCAGCTGAACGAGGCGGGGGTGCTGGAAGAGTGGGATAACACACTAGAAGGCTTGATCGCGTTCAGTGGTAAGCGTTCGCTACGCAAGCTTGAGCATCTTACGGTATTGGATGGATTTCGATTCGCGCAGGCATTCTCAAATCAGACGCTGGCCGTGTACGTTGCGTATTGGGTAGAGAGTAATGGCGAGTTGGTGTACACGCGAGAACCCTATCGGATCAGCATTAATAAGTAGCTGCTGACTTTGCAAGACTCCTGTTAGTCCTCGACGCTGAATAGCTCCGCCTTGACCCTCAACAGTCTCGATACTATCGACAATTCCTGCGATGCCCATCTTTTAGTTGAAATGGCGGCAATCTATCGACAAGAAGATTGTAGTTTGCGCTGGGGATGTGGTGAATTGAGGGCTATTCGCTGTGATATACTGGCGCGCTCTTGGGATGAGGTGAAGCAGTTTAGCGTCACTAGAAATCCTGAATCAAATAGCTAAGGATTTAGCGATGGCAGAATTCAACAGCATAGGGCTCGTGGGCCGTCCGGGTCATGCCGGGGTGGTTGATACCTTGCGCCGCCTGTTGAATTTTTTGAGTGCTAAAGACCTGACTGTTTTCGTAGACGATTTGACCGCTACACTGGTGAGCGGCCACGGCCAGAAGCAATGCACACGAGCAGAGCTCTCGAAGTTTTGTGACTTGGTGATTGTGGTCGGTGGCGATGGCAGCATGCTAAACGTGGCCAAGTTTGTAGCGGCGGATCAGGTGCCCGTTATTGGTATCAATCGCGGACGCTTAGGTTTTCTAACTGATATCCTTCCAGACGAGTTAGAGGAAGGTATCACGGCGGTGTTGGAAGGGAATTACAGTGTTGACTCTAGATTCCTCCTCGACGTTGTAGCAAGGCCGAACTCTTCGAAAGGCGGCGAAGATCACCCTCTCGGTTTTGCTCTGAATGATGTCGTATTGCATCCCGGAAAGGCTGCGCAGATGATAAAGTTTGAGTTATTCGTTGACGACATCTTCGTCTACAGTCTTGACTCGGATGGACTGATCGTCGCGACACCCACAGGCTCTACCGCCTATGCGTTGTCCGCCGGTGGCCCTATCATGCACCCGAGCCTCAACGCTGTTGTGTTGGTGCCCATGTATCCTCATTCACTCGGCAATCGACCCATCGTAGTTGATGGCGATAGTGAAATTCGCATAGTAGTTTCTCCGCAAGAGACTCTCGAGCCACAGGTTAGCTGTGATGGCCAGGTGTTGTATACCGCTCAAGCAGGGGATGAAATCATCGTTCGCAAGAAAGAGGTGCCGCTAAAGCTCATTCATCCGCCAGAGCATACCTTCTATCAAGCTTGTCGTAGTAAGTTAGGCTGGGGAAGTCGCTTGGTTAGGGATAATGATTAGAGCGGCAAGTCTATCCATAGACGTCAATTTGCTGCGCTTTAGTCGATTCATGCAGAGTCAGGGCATTGCTCATCGCATCAATGAGGAATCTGGCCAGCAGATAATCTGGGTTGAAGGTGAACAGCAAGCGACTCTGATTCGTGAGGCTCTGGCGAATTGGCCCTTTGATGAAGACTCTTCGCTGGGGAGCCCTGCGGCTTTTAATTTACAGCATGTATTTAACCCAACTGTTTTGATCGCTAAACTTGTTCAAGCATTCTTGCGTGCTCCGGTGAGCTTTAGTCTTATTGTGGCGTGTTTATTGGTTGCCATGCTCAGTTTATTTGGCGCTCAGCCGCAGCGTGTGGCGATCCTGTTTTATCCCTTGCTAGATACCTCTGGGCTATTTCCGCTGCTTGCGAGCATGGACACTCCGGTAGAAGTGCTGCGTAGTTTGAGTCCTATGTTGCTTCATTTCGGAGAGATTCATCTTGTCTTTAATATGATGTGGCTGTGGTATTTTGGGCGCCAATTAGAGAGTGCACAGCCACGCTGGCTATTTATTGTGTTGATAATTTTTTGTTCGTTCGTTGGGAATACCGCACAGTATCTGAGTAGCGGTTACAACAACTTTGGTGGCATGTCGGGTGTGGTCTATGGCTTGGTTGGGTATACATGGATCGTGCATACCTTCATGCCACGTAGCAATCTACTCATCAATAACAAAATGTTTATGGTTTTTGTAGTTGCGCTGATCGCAATGGAAATCGTCGCCTCGTCTTGGATAGCGAGCGCCGCGCATCTCGGCGGATTAGCAGCAGGATTGGTGGCGGGTCTAGTGCTTGTAGCTCACAATCGGTTCGCTTTCGGTCGCAGGCCGGCTAAGTGAGCTAGGTAGACTAAGTAGGGCMGCAGAYAGATTGAGAAGAAATTTTCTCATRCGAGRCGTGATGAAAATTTGATAAGRGGTTTGATTAGATGTCGGATAGYACGCAGCAAGGTTTCGAAGAGCTTTTCATGAAGAGGCCTGAGTCTATTGAYCAGCTGATAGAYGAAATGARTTCGGCTGTCTAYGACTCTCTTAAGCTWGCCGTAGAGATTGGRAAATGGGGCGATGGARARCGCCTCRAYGYACAGCAGATCGATTTCTGCATGCAGGCAGTCATATTGTATGAAGCGAAGCATCTGCCGGAGCAAGAGAGAGTCGGCTTTGATCTTTCGGCGAGCTGTAAGAGTAAGGCAGCCCCAGAGCAGGTTATTTCCATAATTACTAATCCTAGCGAAYAATAGCCCGATGAACGCGTTAGSAAAYAATGAAGGAAGTGCRACATGAAAAATATGGGGCAGGGTATGCTGAGGAAAATGCGKAGCCGCCTTTCTCAGCCCGTTGAGTATCAGCTGCGTCTAGGTGAAGAAAATATTTCACTTAATCCGTTGTTGAAGAAGAAGATCAGYTTGCAATAYAGYGGCCTCATAAATTGTRTAAATTGYGGGCGTAAGACTAACAAAAGCTTTAACTCMGGYTATTGCTATCCTTGTTTTCAGAGACTAGCCGARTGCGATTCTTGCATCATTCATCCCGAGAAGTGTCACTTTGATCAAGGMACCTGCCGTGAYCCTAATTGGGGCGAACGTTTCTGTTTGCAGGACCATATCGTCTACCTGGCGAATTCGTCTGGYTTAAAGGTTGGCATWACACGAGGCACRCAAGTGCCCACRCGCTGGATCGATCAGGGRGCGACGCAGGCYCTCGCGATTATTAGAGTGCGMACAAGRCTTCAATCTGGCGCGGTGGAAGTRATGTTTAAGCAATTTGTTGCTGACAAAACAAATTGGAGGGATATGCTCAAGGGYGAGGCYACYCCRTTGGATATGCATGCCGAGGCTTCGAGRCTGATTGGAAAATGTCAGTCCGATTTGAAAGCGCTAGAAGAAAAATTTGGATTCTTCGCAATTAGCGTTCTCAATGGAGTCGACGTAGTGTCGATCGACTACCCTGTTGTGAGTTATCCGGAAAAAGTAACGTCACTCAGTTTTGATAAGACGCCAATCGTGGAAGGCACGTTGCTAGGTATTAAGGGGCAGTACCTGATTCTCGATTCGGGAGTAATAAATATGCGCCGCTTTGCAGGCTATGAGGTCGCGCTTTATAGCGAGTAGATGGTTAGTAAATAGTCAGTAGATAGTTAGTAAAGCAGCGCTGCCTTGTGAATTTCCCACGAGCGTATTTGAATTTTAAAACCTAAACAGACAGAGTTGTAGATTATGAAAGATGTTTCGCTCAGAACTACCTATTTGAAAGACTATAGGCCGCCTCCATTTACTATCGAAACCACAGACCTTCAATTCGACCTGTATGAAGATCATGCGACAGTCGTCTCTAAGTTGCTTTTTAAGTGTGGCGGTGGCTCCGGCATCACCGATCTAAGGCTGCATGGACAGCTCTTGAAGTTAGAGAAAGTTTTTATTAACGGGCAACTATTAAATTCCGATCAATACATAACCGACGATGAAAGCCTAACTATCCCAGCACTGGAGAGTTTTTTAGGCGCATCATTTGAAGAGTTTCAAT
>JAESUV010000090.1 GCA_016762975.1 Gammaproteobacteria bacterium
CCAGATCGGGTCAATCAACTGATTGTGAAAGACCTTGAATTGACTCAAGTGTTCGCGGGAGATTTGTTCTGTCGAAGTCATGTTAGTGTCACTTGTGTGATTCTTGTTTACATCGGCTCGAATACAATAAAAATAAGAGCTCTTTTTGTTAATGTTTACGCCTCTGTTACCTGGGAACAGGGGGCAGCAATAGAATAATAAACTAACGCACCAAATCTCCAAGTACCAAAACCTTTAGCCTATAAATTTCTGTATCCCATTTTCCTTTCATGTTGGTTGGGTGCGTGGGCTTGGCTGGAGGTAATGTCGCATTGTAGGATGCGGTTCGAGGAAAACACGCAGCTTCACCTGTCACAGAACAGTCTCAATACATTTACCTATCCAGCCGCCATGCTTATTCTTAGAGATGCCAGTTGGTTTGAACACGAGATGGACGGTGAAACTACGCAAGGTACGTACAAACATTGGTAGATATTCCCTAACGTCGCGAAGAAAGGGCTAACATGAACTGCAAATTATTTATTGCGTAATGACTCTGCCAGCTGTGACACGGTGAGCAGTTGAGCGTTCTTGCTCTTGAGGAGAGCATTCTGTTCTTCGATTTTCCGGACTGCTTTCGAGTTACTACCCGCCACAGTACTGTGAGCATCAGATGCAACACAGGTCTGGTAATCTTGTTCAAGCGCCGCAATTGTGGTGTTGGCGACGCAGTATTCACTCCATATTCCACAAGTCACTAAGCCGGTGATATGTAAATTCGACAGTACCTGCTGAAGCTTTGTATTTTCAAAGGCATTCGACTGAGCCTTATAAACGATCTTGTCTTCATCGCCTATTTTCATGCGCGGGTGAATCTCCCAACCATGTGTATCTTTGGCATAGGGCTGACCTGGCAAAGCGCAAGTCTGAATGAAGATGATAGGTAGTTTAAGGCGCCGGAATACTTTAATCAGCCCTGCGACTTTATCTAGCAATTTTCCCCCCTCATCAATGGGCGGTGTAATCAGACCATCGAACGCACAAACCTGCATATCGATGACTAGTAATCCGGTGGTTGATTGCATGAATCAATAGTAGCGATAATTTAACAGGGCTGCTATCAATCAGTCATTTTGCATCGCAAGCAATTAGGTGACAATATGGCACGCAAGAAGAGACCCAACACTGGCTTTGAATTTAGGCTGGAATCATCCCGGCTGGCCCTAAATACTTTTATATCATCGGTATTAGAGCCAAACAATATTGGCTCAAACATTGAGCGCTTAAGGAGAACAACATGTGTGATTTAGATACTCAACAAGATGCTGAGGAATTTCTCAACAGTAGCGGAGAGCTTAGTAGGCGTAAATTCAACAAGCTGACCGCAGCCGCTGGTTTGGCTATGTTTTTACCTTCAGTCGCGAATGCGCAGTCTGTTACAGAGTCGGACGTAAACATCACGACTCCCGATGGCGTAGCCGATTGTTATTTCGTTCATCCCGCTAGCGGCAGTCACGCAGCGGTCATCATTTGGCCCGATATTCTTGGGCTAAGACCTGCCTTTCGCATGATGGGTAAACGTCTCGCACAATCTGGCTATACTGTCTTGGTTGTGAATCCCTTCTACCGWGATGCGGTCTCGCCTGTAGTTGGCGAAGGCGCAAGCTTCGGCCAGCCKGAAACGCGAGAGATTGTATTGCCGATGGCGCGCAATCTAAATGMGGAAACTCATTTCACCGAYGCACGAACYATGGTGAGTTGGTTGGACCAACAGTCGGCTACGRAYACAAGTCGCCGAATTGGCACAAYGGGRTATTGCATGGGCGGRCCGATGGTAATGCGCACWGTCGCAGCAGTGCCCGATCGYCTTGGYGCCGGAGGCACGTTCCATGGGGGTGGCTTAGCTACAGATGCTGATARCAGYCCGCAYCTTTTAATTCCTCAGACGCAATCKGCGATGTTGCACTGTATTGCGGCGAATGATGACGCAAGCACTCCCGARGCGAAGGTCACKTTAGGGGAAGCTTACGCCGCGGCAAACCTATCGGCRGAGATCGAAGTTTATGGKGGTACGCTGCATGGCTGGTGCCCACCGGACTCGCAAGTCTATAACGAGGCTCAGGCCGAGCGYGCCTGGAGTCGATTGTTAAATCTGTTTGAAAACAATCTGGCCTAATATATTCGTGAATAAGGTTAACAAAAAAAGGCGATGCCTAGAAGCATCGCCTTTTTTTGTTAACCTTGCCAGCCGCAAAGTTTAACTGGAGGAGACAATCCTAAAGGTCCACCAGTGATCCGGCCGCCGCGCGTCAGGTGATGGTGTGGGATTGAACTGACCGCCGCCATGGGTCTGTAGTTTCGCTATTCGAGCCGCCCAAGCGCGRTCCATAGCMGCGGAGTCGGTCTCGCGATTAATTACGACGGGATAGACGACACCGTTYAATCGCATAACACCTGATTCGTCTTCTCCAACTTTGCCCGCCCAATATTTCGACGCACACACCGAACAGCTGAGATAGAGTTCGCCGTCTGGAGTCGACATGCAATTGAGGTTTATCGCGTGCGGCCTTACTCCTGCCCAGATTTGTAGCTGACAAAGCGGCACGTCGTTTGCAAACGACCAATCTCTCACCGGTTCGCTCGCCTGTTCTCCGAATAGAAAACCGCCGGGGGTGCGCTCGCAAGGACAAATTGATGAGTAGATTAGAAAACCGGCAACGAGGGCAACTAACAAGGTGCCGCTAGCAGCGATGAGGATGGTGCGTGATTTTCTACTCGTTTCAGGAAGGGTCTCTGTATTGGTCATGGTCAACACCTTTTCTATTTTTAATCGAGTATACGCCTAGAGAACGATCTGTTAAATAGAGCTTGGTGCGAAAATAGGCGGGAAGTACCAGCCGCGTCATAGTGTCGCAGCGACACAGAGTCGAATACTTTTAGTGATATATTAGATTCTTGAAAAAGAGAGAGAAAACAAGAGGACGAGACAATGATCCATGTAAGACACCTAGTATTCCTGATGATCGCACCCGTTGCAGTGGGCTTAATCTGCTGGGCAGTTATAGTCGCTGCCTAGGTGCTCTCTAGCCAGCGACAAGCTAAGCGATGCGATACGGTAGTTTAATTCTTACTCCGTCGCATCGGTAGTTAGTTCGCCATTCTCTAGCTCAAATAAATTCCGCAATATGCCGCGCCATTCTCGGTACTGTTGTTCCATTGTTCCCGTTAGTCCGTAAACTTGAGAATTTAGTTCTAGAAAGGCGGGTGCAAGTTCGTTGTTGAAGCCAGCAGCCAAATCGCTAAACTCTCGCTCAAATATCTTGCTCCACTTAAAACGGTCATAGCGCTGGCTTAGCGATAAGAAACCACTCGATCTGCCATAGTCGCTCCGGTTTGCTTCTTGCTGTGATGTTTCGATCTCGACGATCTGGTCAATCGAATAGCGGCGCCATAGAACATAGGCGGGCTGAATGTCGTCATAGAGCGTTTGATAGTACTCATCTACAGTATCGATAAAAAGATGATGACGGTATTTCATGTCGGCAACTCTAGCCATCATGGGGTCATCGAGTGATGGCAGTGTGTCGACTATCAGCAGGCCATTCTCATCCTTTTTTATTGAATCTGAAAAAGTATCGGGAGATAGATCGCTTGCGTAGAGCATGTCGGTAACGAGATTCAGATCGACAAGTGTCTGCTCGTCTATGCTCGCTCTCACCGCAACGAGATCGTTGGCAATGCGATTGTAAATATCTTGAAAAGGGTCGATGAAATTTATGGCATCGAAAGTATTGTTCAGAGTAAATCTTGTAGATTCTGGGTACTCTTCCTGAACACTTTGATCTGCATAGGTTCGGTTCAACCATTCTCTACCGCTGCTGTCGATTGCGCGAATCTGTAGTTCAAGCGTCTCGCCATCTGATTGAATGATTTGTCCTGCAATGATGAGGTCGAGAGAGGGGTCAYTTTCTGGAATTACTCTTRTGGCCCCCCATTGGTTRGAAKCAACGAGAGTWTTCTTCAGMAGATGSGGAAGGAATTGTGTTTCYTTCTGAATGATCTCATCGAATACCCAATCGCCTAATTTGTATGCRSCRGCTTCTTTCTGAGCAGTGCCGAATACTTGCACRCCTAYTTCTAGCAATGCGTTCTCGGATGGARCTTGAATTGCCTGMATTAGATTTACATCGCCTACAAGATCTAAGGGGCGYTCCACCAATACMGGYTCTGGTACTGTCAGCGTGCAAGCRGCTARYAGCAATAYTAGYAATGYTGTYAGARYYCGAAYACCTGATGTACTCCTCGAATARCTCAATAGTTYTCCAACACGGTAGATAGATCGGTGCCGGCCTGACTGCAAACCTGGCCRCGGCTCAAGGTTTGAATGCAGTTAAAYTCATCAGGCGGTGCTTCGTATTTGTTGAATGCTTGAATAAGATTAAATGGCTCGCCACCCTTGCTGTAGATGCTGGTAAGTAAGTTGAGTACGAGTTGATTCGAAGACACTGTGAAGCGATGCATGATGATGAGGTCATCAGGCAGCATGATTTGGAAGACTAGTTGTTGCCCCTCCCAGCCACAGACCTCAACCCCGAATTCGTTGGCAAATGTCTGCTGGAGCTTATACTCAACACCACAGATCAACGCCGCCTCGCCGTTACGCTCGATTCTTATTTCATCTCGAGTCTGAATTATTTCTAGGATGCTTTGTCGGCTAATGTATTCCGCCAACCGGGCCAAATCGACGATGTTCGCGCCGCGACCACGACTGCGTGGCAGATTCACATTACCAATGGAAATCGGCGGAGTCGAGCGGATGCGCGAAGAACCGGGCGAGGACTGTTGCCGCGCAGCAGACTCTTGGCGAATACGCAGAGTCCGGGATAGCTCATCTTCCCAATTGTCGCTGCGCCTGAAATCCTTCTCCCAGGAACCGGAGAAATCGAGGCGTAGAGGAAGGTCTAAGTCGAGTTGCGGTAGGCTATCTTGGCTGAATGCAGAGATGCTTAAAGTCAGGCAGAGCACAGCGATAATGCCCGCAAGAGGGATGGCCTCTAGGCTTGGCTTTCTCGCTGTATTCGCAGTTTTGATTGACATTTTCTTCGACTCACTACTGATTGAAACTTGTTCCTAAGCATTGCCCACCAGCTTAGATCTTATACGCTGCATGGAGAAAAACCATTCGAGGGCGGCTCACCTGCGGGCACTGATCGCTGTAGGGGTGTTTACTTTAAACTAGTTGAGCTTGAATCGAAATAAGGTCGAGCGAAACGGGAGCCATTGGACATTCGGTGTTTAGGCTCTTATTCTCCTATTTCTCCCAGATGAGTTGATCAATTCAACCCAGTCAATCAAGGCCACTTCGGCTAGGAACCTCTACATGCGCCGCCATCAATGCTTGCAATCGCTAATGCTGCTTCTAAATACGTTGGTAATTGTGTCAATGTTCGCATTTGGGCAGGTGTCAGTTGCTGCAGAATTAAACGGATCGGAGCTAGTAACGGCCTTCTGGTCTGCGAGTACGGAGGCGGAGGTTGAAAGCAGCAAGCGTCAACTAATTGCCGGGGCATCAAACATCGGAACACTCTACCGGTGGCTAAAGGCAGGTCCTACTTTTGCGCAAGACGTTGCACTTGGACAACAGGAAAGCGCCAGAATCGATCTCGACGGAACGCGTTATCCCTTCGTCTATTTGATCCCCGAGACGTACGATGCGACACRMAGTTACCCTGTTGAATTCATGYTGCATGGCGGAGTTAGTCGGCCGGAATGGGAGCCRGGTGGCGAATGGTGGCGGCGTGGTTACGAYTCACTTAAGAGGGAAGATCGAATCGTAGTCGTGCCCGCGGCATGGAATGCAGCGKTCTGGTGGYTKGAKAATCAGGCGGACAATCTGCCTKCKATATTARGAGAGCTAAAGCAAACCTATAACATAGATGACAAYCGCGTAACCTTGAGCGGTGTATCCGATGGTGGYACCGGAGCCTACTTTTTTGCGTTYAARCAATCGACGGARTGGGCYGCATTCTTACCYTAYATCGGGCATCCYGGWGTGCTCAGAAAYTCRCGGAGTGGRCCTGGCTATAAACTTTWYTTCGAGAATTTGATGAGCMGGCCTCTGTACATCGTCAATGGGGAGRATGACCCTCTCTATCCGGTTTCGTCTGTTGAGCCATTCATCAATATCCTGCAAGAAGCAAATATYGATCACGTGTTCAGAGCGATAGAAGGCGGAGGGCACAATACGAATTGGCTTCYCGACGAACARCCCCTGATCGAGCAATTCAAACTCGATAATCCTCGTGTTCCATTTCCATCAGAGCTKCGTTGGGTTACYGAYCGTAGCGATCGCTACAACCGYAAYCTTTGGATGCGAATCGAGGARTTRGCTGTTGAAGGAGAGCCGGGAATCATGRCAGTGACCAGAGAGGGCAACARYTTTTCTATYACCGCGGATTCAGTTGATGCCTTTACGCTCTTATTAAACCCCGAACAGGTGRATTTTTYAGAGGAGGTGC
The DNA here is from genome assembly GCA_016762975.1 of Gammaproteobacteria bacterium. Classification (GTDB taxonomy): domain Bacteria; phylum Pseudomonadota; class Gammaproteobacteria; order Pseudomonadales; family Pseudohongiellaceae; genus UBA9145. Next base: position 6,498 of record JAESUV010000090.1, read on the forward strand.
GCGTGGTAGTTAACGGACGTCTKCTGTTTATAGGTAAAGTAGAACAAARTATGAATACACTGCTGGACTGGGTKATTAGAGATCGTGACAAGTCATTGTTATATACWGCGGCYCTCAGTTTGCGCGTCAATCCATAAMTTSTAGGRCTAGGGTAACTAGCGCTAATCACGCAAAAGTCGATGACAGGRAAAATAGGAGCTTACTTTGAGACGGAATATTCGACGTGGTAYGRATGCGGGCCTCACTGGACTTGGCATTGGARTAATATTTAYAGCGGTATTRATTAGCTCGKCRCTAACWCTTCAGATGCAACTGCTATTGGCYCTCATAGGCGTCTTGTTAATGGAGGTAGGYGTCTGGGGTCTGTCCAGMAAATTATTCCCTAACGAGAGGCGCTATACCGAACTCAGAGAAGAAGGAGATTCCATCATTCAGCTGATTCGTCAACTCAACGCTGCCGCCGTAGCGCGTGATCAAGGTGCAGACGCGGACGATCGCTTTCAGTCTACACTTGATGAAATGCATAACTCAATAAAGCGAATGTCTGAACTGGCATCCCGTGAAAACGGCCCTAATGTCACATCCAGTTAGCGACGCGCGTTATTTCCTTAGAGCTATGGCTAGGTAGCTCTCTTATCTCATACTCAGTTTTTCAGCTACGGCGCTCGCACGAGGTGAACATTCCGTCCGTAGTTAGTACACTCAATCCCCATGAGTCAGAGAATCCAATTAGGCACTCTTAAGGTTGACCCGCTTTTGGCGGAGTTCGTTAGTGCGCAGCTGTTGCCTCAGATTGGGCTGGCTGAGGCAGATTTCTGGGCAGGTTTTGAGTCAATAATAGAGCGATTTACGTCACGCAATACGGCTCTGTTGGCAGTGCGCGATAAGATTCAGGCGCAAATTGACGAATGGCACACAAGCCACCGTGATACACCTTTTGACTCGGCGGCCTATGCGCAATTTCTGCGCGAAATAGGCTACTTGGTAGAGGAGGGCGATGATTTCTCTATCTGTACGGAGAATGTCGATCCCGAAATAGCGCGCATTGCGGGCCCGCAATTGGTGGTTCCAGTCAAGAATGCCCGCTTCGCCTTAAACGCGACGAACGCCCGTTGGGGAAGCTTGTTTGACGCTATCTATGGTTCCGATGTAATAGAGGAAGGCGATGGCTGTGAGCGTACCCAGAGCTATAACCCGGCACGTGGGCTGAAGGTTGTCGCCTTCGCGAAACACTTTCTCGATCAGGCCTGCCCCCTCATAGATGCGAATCATGATGCAGTGCAGGCGTATCGAATTATCAACGGCCAGCTTTTGGTAGAAATGGAACATGGCGTTACGACCCTCGCCGATTCAGATCAGCTGCGCGGCTATCTTGGCGACGCTGATGCGCCAGGTTCACT
>JAESUV010000091.1 GCA_016762975.1 Gammaproteobacteria bacterium
GGGAATATTTTACCGTGACCTTTCACTACGATTAACCTGCGCGCTAAACGCGGAATATTCGACCCTAGCTTTGGGCTGAATATTCCCTAGCTAAGCGAACCACTGCTATACTGCTCTCGTCCAATTAGAATAGACGACGATGCGAACCACAATTTTTTCTACACCGATAGTCACACCACTGCTGCGCTTTCTAGCAATTTTGATCCTCAAGCTTATTGGCTGGACATCAATCGGCAGCAAAGTATCTGTTCCAAAATATGTCCTTATTGCTGCTCCCCACACCAGTAACTGGGATTTTCCCTTAATGCTACTGGTTGTTTTGGAATTGCGATTGCAGCTTTGTTGGATGGGCAAACACACCCTCTTCTCTTTCCCCTTTTCTGGCCTCATGAAGTGGCTAGGAGGCATTCCTATCAATCGCGCCAAGTCACACAACGTTGTGAATGATATCGTCGAGCAATTTAAGAGACACGATAATTTCGTAGTTCTGGTGCCACCCGAAGGTACTAGACGCAAGGTAAGTAAATGGAAGACCGGCTTTTACCACATAGCAAATAGTGCCGAGGTGCCAATATTGATGGGCTATTTGGATGCGCGGAACAAAGAAGCTGGATTCGCAGACTTCTTCTACCCTACCGGGGATTTAGATAAAGACATGCAGGAAATTCGCAGCTTCTATGCCGAAAAAAAAGGACTGAATGCCGAGAACAGCTAGGCAACCTAACCTCGCGCTGGCTCTCCTCCTTCAGAACTCAACGTTGAACTCTTATTACCCTCTTCAATGCCGTCAGCCGAGTATTGCAAACACTTGAGAAGGCTCTCGAAAACAAACTGCGCATATTCTATCTTACCAATTTCTCGCAATTTGAACTTCCACCGTTTCAGGTGCCACTGCTGCAGCTGAGCCGTCACCTGAGAGGCTAGTAACTCGGGTTGATCGCAAACGAATTGCCCGCTCGCCACGCCGGCGTGAATCGCATCCAATAATATGCCTTCGAAGCGCAACTCAAGCTCTAAAGTTTGCTGCTGTTGTTCCTTGGGCAGGCCTTTCAATTCCATGAAGCAGAAGTAGTACCAAGGACTCAGCTTCTCCATGGCAAATATTTCCCCATAAACAATTGCACGCAGGCACTGCAGTGGCTCGAGGTTATGAGAACTTAATCCACCGATGATCTGATCGATAGTATTTCTTAGCACGCCTTCTATCACYGAAGCGAGGTCGTTCTTACTRCCGATATAAGCGTAGAGGCCGCCCATACTTATGCCGGTCTCTCGGCTCAGRTCTCTCAGGCTCATCGCCTGAAAGCCTTTAGYATTTGCTAGAGYGAAAGTGGCSGAAAATATTTTCTCRAGGTTGCCGATGGCAATTTTTGGGTTCTTAATCTCCATCTTGTGTTTATGCATCTCGAAAACACTGCGCCARAAAGYCTCTCCYTCTAAGGTCCAAGCCTCGTTGAARGACTCCATGCTAATCTCKATTGGCCAAGCTGACATTGTTCTCCTACCTTCTCTGACTCGTTTCTRTCTCTGCCCGTTAATCACAGCATCGCAATACAGRCATACTARGCGCAGTAGTTAACCACAAAAAAACATTTCTATTCGAACAACATGAGACCTTTKTAGCGRAACACCTRNTCTRGCAACGTTAAAACCAATACGAGGCGGTGGCRGCTAGGCCTGCGATCRCACAGAGCCCCAGCGAARCGCGGCGAAGATTCTGCTGCGAGATACGATGCATCGTGCGCATCGCCACCCARTATCCYGCCAGTGTGGCAGGCATCATTGGTAACGAAATCATAATATGTTCCATACCRAAGCGCCCGATGCTGRACAGCATCACCAGAGACAWAAARCAGCTAACCACGAAGAATGCCGCTAGATTCGCCCGAATAAAGTCGTTCTCTTGGTGTTGCATCACCAATGCCATAGGCGGCCCGCCGATTGAGGTGCTAGTGCCCATGAATCCTGACAGAAAACCCGCACAGAAAAGCGACTTCCCATTTGCCTTAAAAACGATATTGCTCATACTCAGAGCCACCGCAACGAGAACGGACAGRCCCAACCACAGWGCAAGCGCTTCCTGATCGATCCAAAGCAGCAGRAAACCACCGGMTATAGTCCCMGGGATTCTCCCTARAATCGCAAACCTCAAACCACGAAACGAGATTGAGCGCCAGTGGCTATAAGAATTTGCAACCGACAACGTTAACGCCGAGATGGTAATCGGCGCGGGCACATAAAGCGGATCTATCAGGAAAAGAATGGGAGCCGCGACAATAGCCAAGCCGAAGCCGATTGAACTCTGCACAAACGAGCCAACGAATATTACCAATACGACTATTGCGATTTCCATAAACGGTTACAGATTAAGTCAGCTCAGCATCGAACTAGCTGATAGTAAAAAGTGGAGTGAACTGGCGCCAGCGTGACCTCTGCAAATGCAAAAAACTTGCACTTCCAGTGAGGACACATAAGCGTAGAGCGATTCTCTTCATGATTGCCATGGCTCACAATTAAGGGCACGATAATACTCGCATCTAGGGGCAAGCTCCAGCGCCAGACAAGCTCCGCGCAGAGCTTACACAGCCCTATTGACACCCTAAGTTGCCGCTGGCGCAGAGGGCTCTTACAATGCAAGCAATTAGACAATAATTTCAGCAACAGTCTCAGCAACAGTTCCAGCAATATTCTCAGTAACAACAAGGAAGAAATTCATGAAATCACGCGCTGCGGTAGCATTCGAAGCAGGCAAGCCCCTTGAAATCGTCGAAGTCGATTTGGAAGGCCCAAAAGCTGGGGAAGTTCTCGTTGAGATAAAAGCGACTGGCATCTGCCATACGGATGCGTTCACCCTGTCAGGCAACGATCCCGAGGGCGCTTTCCCCGCCATACTCGGCCATGAAGGTGCTGGCATTGTTGTCGAAGTCGGCGCTGGTGTTCGCTCGCTGAAGGTTGGCGACACCGTCATTCCACTCTATACACCCGAATGCCGCGAGTGTGATTATTGCCTGAATCCTAAGACAAATCTCTGCCAATCGATACGCGCCACACAGGGTCAGGGGCTGATGCCGGACGGCACAAGCCGCTTCTCTCTTGATGGAAAACCTATCTTGCATTATATGGGGTGCTCTACGTTTTCCAACTACACGGTATTGCCTGAGATCGCTCTAGCAAAGATTCGCTCGGACGCACCATTCGACAAGGTGTGCTATATCGGCTGCGGCGTCACCACTGGCGTGGGCGCAGTAGTGTTCGATGCCAAGGTGGAACCCGGTAGCACGGTTGCAGTTTTCGGGCTAGGTGGCATCGGCCTGAATGTTGTCCAGGGAGCAGCGATGGTTGGAGCCGACCGAATCATTGGCGTCGACCTCAACGGCGACCGCGAGAAAATCGCCCGTGAATTCGGCATGACAGACTTCATTAACCCAAAGGGCATCGACGATGTCACTGAGGCTATAATCGAGTTAACCGGCGGTGGCGTAGACTATTCTTTCGAGTGCATAGGCAATACCGCAACCATGCGTCAGGCCCTAGAATGCTGCCACAAGGGATGGGGCGAGTCTTTTATCATTGGCGTAGCTGGAGCCGGACAAGAGATCTCCACACGCCCTTTTCAGCTGGTAACCGGCCGCTCGTGGAAAGGCACCGCCTTTGGAGGCGCACGCGGCCGCAGCGATGTACCCAAAATTGTCGATTGGTATATGGATGGCAAGATCGAGATCGATTCACTCATTACACACACGATGCCGCTGGAAGACATCAATAAGGCATTTGATCTCATGCATGAAGGCAAAAGCATTAGATCGGTTGTGCTCTTCTAAGTAGCCACTCTAACAATCCGTTCACAAACCCGTTTTTAACACCATTAGGCGAGTAATCTGTATGAAATACCTTCACACAATGGTCCGAGTACGTGACCTAGATAAGTCTTTGGAGTTCTACTGCGAGCACTTAGGCCTCAAACAACTTCAGCGCCGCGATTTCGAGGAAGCCAGATTTAGCCTGGTGTTTCTCGCCGCCGAGGGCGATGAAGATGCACAGGTGGAACTCACCTATAACTGGGATCCTGAAGAGTATGAAGAGGGCCGTAATTTTGGTCACCTGGCCTACTCTGTAGACAACATCTACGACACTTGCCAGAAACTAATGGATGCCGGTGTCACTATCAATCGACCGCCGCGCGATGGCCATATGGCGTTTATTCGATCGCCGGATAATATCTCGATCGAACTCCTGCAGCGAGGCGACGCACTGCCGGCTATCGAGCCGTGGAAGAGCATGGAAAACAGCGGTAAGTGGTAGCTATAATCGCCTGCCGAGCTTGAGCTAAACTGGCCGCTCGTTTATCATAGAGTCACTTCGAAATACGCTATTCCCAGCGACGCACATCATGCGCGCCAGGGTACCTCTAAAGCACTGGAAAGATCACTATGCAACTACTTGATGGCAAGTCTTGCTCGGCGGAAATTCGCCAAGAAATAGCCCAGACCGTCTCTGAAATTAAAGCCAGCGGCCAGCGCGTGCCTCACCTCGCGGCGGTACTCGTCGGAAATGACGGCGCGTCGCAAAACTATGTAGCCTTCAAGGTAAAAGACTGTGCTGAGGTAGGTTTCGAGTCAACCACGATCCGTTTTGAGGACACAATTAGCGAGCAAGAGCTGCTCGCCAAAGTCGATGAGCTAAACAACAACGATGCGATCGATGGTTTTATAGTTCAATTGCCACTGCCTAAGCATATTGATGAAAACAAGATCATCTTGGCAATCGACCCTTCCAAGGATGTCGACGGTTTTTGCCCCGAAAACGTGGGCCGCCTGAGTCTAGGCCTACCCACTTTTATATCGGCTACACCCAATGGCATCATGGAACTGTTAAAGCGCTATGAGATAGATACCGAAGGAAAGCATTGTGTGGTGCTAGGCCGTAGTAACATTGTGGGCACGCCCATGGCAGTATTGATGTCGCGCAATACCAATCCAGGCAACGCGACCGTTACCATCGCTCATAGCAGAACAAAAAACCTCACTGCACTTTGCGCTAGCGCCGACATACTAATCGTCGCTATTGGCAAGACAGAATTCGTCACCGCTGACATGGTAAAAGAAGGCGCTGTTGTTATCGACGTAGGCCAGACCCGAGTCGCTGATGACACGAAGAAATCAGGTTTTAGAAACGTAGGCGATGTTGATTTCGAGAACGTGAAAGACAAGTGCTCCTACATCACTTACGTAACCGGAGGGGTAGGTCCTATGACTCGCGCCTCTTTGCTGCAAAACACCCTCAAAGCCCACCAGAGAAGATAGAGTAAATATCATGCTTCAGTCACTTCAAGCTCTTCCCGCAGATCCCATTCTGGGACTCATGGCCAGCTACCGCGCCGACAACAATCCTAAGAAAATCGATTTGGGAATCGGCGTTTACAAAAACGAAACTGGCGATACGCCAGTAATGACGGCGGTGAAAAAAGCCGAGGGCATGATCCTCAAATCACAGACGACAAAAAGTTACGTAGGCCCAACTGGCGCTGCCGGCTACAACGCGGCAGTGGCAGAATTGTTACTGGGGAAATCTCTCAATGACAGCCTAGGCAAGCGACGGGTTACCGTGCAGTCACCCGGTGGCTGCGGCGGCTTGCGGCTCGCCGCCGAATTCATTAAAGCAGCTAACCCCAATGCTACTGTCTGGGTAAGCAATCCGACCTGGGCAAACCACGTTCCTCTGCTAGCTTCTGCGGGACTGAAGATCGCTGAATATCCCTACTACGACTACGACAGTCATAGCGTGAAATTCGACGCGATGATTGAATGTCTCAGCAAAATTGATAGCGGCGATATCGTCTTACTACATGGCTGCTGTCATAACCCTTGTGGCGCCGATCTAAGCCAGGAGCAGTGGCGACAAGTTCGAGACGTCGCACTGAAGCAGGGCTTTACCGTGTTTATCGACCTCGCTTATCAGGGATTGGGAGACGGTCTTGAAGAAGATGTTTACGGCACCCGTCTGCTCGCCGAGGCCTTGCCCGAATTAATCGTGGTCAGCTCCTGCTCAAAGAACTTTGGGCTATACCGTGAACGCACCGGTGCGATGACGCTGATCTGCGATAACGATGCCGCGGCTTTCGTGGCTACCACACAGATTGCCGGCGCTGCGAGAGCGATGTATTCAATGCCACCTGATCACGGTGCCGCCGTCGTCCAACTGATTCTTTCGAATGACGAATTGCGCACGGAATGGGATGCCGAATTAACCGAGATGCGTGATCGCATAAACGGTCTACGCTGCCAATTCGTCAAGCAGATTCAATCTATTGGCATTGAGCAGGATTTTAGCTTTATTGAGAGAGAGAAAGGCATGTTCTCTTTCCTCGGAGTGGATGTGGATCAGGTCCAGACGCTGGTCAATGACTACAGCATTTATCTCGTTAACTCTAGTCGCATCAACGTAGCAGGCATTAATGATAGCAATATAGAGTATCTGGCCAATAGCCTCGCTACGGTGCTGAAAGCCTAGCAACAGCTTCCGCCTTATACTTCTTGCGCAGGTCTAGCGCGATAACGGGGACAGCCCCCCATTAGTTGTACATGCCCACTAGTGCGCATGTACAACTAATCGATAACTACAACTATTGGGGGTCTGTCCTCTGAACTTAACTAGACTGCGCGAGACTTCAGAGATTTCGAAAGTGATCCCGCGAAGTCTCTAAGCAATGTCTCTGTAGTTGACCAGTCGATACAGGCGTCGGTAATAGACACGCCGTATCTCAAATCATCTAGGTCGTCAGGAATCGGCTGATTGCCCTCCTCCAGGTTACTCTCGACCATAACGCCGATGATAGACTTATTACCATCATTGATCTGCTGCGCGATCTCATCCAAAACCAGTTTCTGATTGCGGTGATCCTTGTTCGAGTTACCATGGCTGCAGTCGATCATGACATTCTCTGCCAAACCCGCCTTCTGCAACTCCTCTTCGCAGGCCGCTACGCTAGCAGCGTCATAATTGGGTGACTTGCCCCCTCTAAGAATAATATGGCAATGCGGGTTTCCCCCTGTTCTGAACATGGCGACCTTGCCCTGTTCTGTCACACTGATAAAACTGTTTGTTGCGGATGCAGAGCGAATTGCGTTTACCGCCACCATCACCCCCCCATCGACATTATTCTTGAATCCAACCGCCGATGAAATACCGCTAGAAAGTTTTCTGTGAGTCGGGGATTCTGTAGTCCGCGCACCTATCGCCGTCCAACTCACTAAATCTTGTAGGTACTGTGGCGTAATTAGATCCAATGCCTCAATGCCGATAGGCAGTCCTATTTCGGCTATATCCAGCATCAGGCGCCTACCGATACGTAAGCCGTGGTCGATCTTGTGACTGCCATCGAGATGCGGGTCATAGATTAGTCCTTCCCAACCAATAGCTGTTCGTGGCTTCTCGAAATAGACGCGCATCACAATCAATAACTCATTCGACAACTCATCTGCTAAAGTCTTCAGACGCCGTGCGTATTCAAGCGCCTCGGTAGGACTGTGGATGGAACACGGCCCAACGATGACGATCAACCTCGGATCGGTACGCTCGAGAATGCCTTTGACCGAGCGATGGCCATTTTCCACCGTCTCCAGCGCCTTGCCTTCTAGAGAAAACTCGCTCTTGAGTGCCGCTGGCGAGGCCAATTCCTCATGGCCAATAATATGAAGATTGTCGACTTCTGTGATGCGCTCTGTCATTGCCGTGCCTTAATGCTTTTTTAGGATTCCGGATTATGGTTGAAAATAGCTACTATTCAAAGCCTTATCGCTAAATTGTAGTGCCGTATTGCTGACTAGCGCAGTGCTGTTTACAGGAGCACTGCTATTCTGTAAATTCCCCACACTATTGAGC
>JAESUV010000092.1 GCA_016762975.1 Gammaproteobacteria bacterium
GTCCCCTATGCGGCGTTGAATGTCAATGCTGAGGATTGGGTGAGTAACTGGAAAGTACTAGAGTAGGGTGCCTGGATTTTCTAGAAAACCCAGCGACTGCCAGCAACTGAAGGGTGGCAGCCAATAGGTGCGAGATGCCGTTAAACCACAATATTTGGTGTCCTTGATTCGAAAAGTGGGCTAAAATCTTCTCGCATTGGCGCCGGTACAAATGTACTCTTTTGCCGCGCATCATAAAGTTATGAACAGTTGTGCTCACTTTCGAGACAGTGCCGCTCACGCAAGACTAAAACGTCAGTCCAATGAGCAGCGAGAAGACAAGATGCCCGGTGTGCTTCAGCATGTTAGACAAGGAATAGATGAGTAAAATATGCGCCTGAAGTGTATCAAATTAGCTGGCTTTAAATCCTTCGTTGACCCCACCACAATCGAGTTTCCTTCCAATCTCTGCTCAGTGGTTGGGCCCAATGGCTGTGGCAAGTCGAATGTTATCGATGCCGTGCGCTGGGTGATGGGCGAGAGCTCCGCGAAGAACCTTCGTGGCGAGAGCATGACCGACGTCATCTTCAACGGCTCTGGAGGCCGTAAGCCTGTTGGTCAGGCAAGTGTCGAGTTGGTTTTCGATAATCACGACCATAAGCTTACCGGTGAGTATGCGAACTTCGATGAGGTTTCCATTAAGCGCAAGGTCGACCGCGCCGCGCAGTCTACTTATAGCTTGAACGGCACGAAGGTTCGCCGTAAAGACGTCACCGACATTTTTCTAGGCACCGGCCTCGGTGCGCGCAGTTATTCCATTATCGAACAGGGCATGGTGTCCCGCCTCATCGAGTCTAAACCAGAAGAGCTTCGTGTGTTTATTGAAGAAGCGGCTGGTATTTCCAAATACAAAGAAAGGCGTCGAGAGACTGAAAACCGTATAAAGAGAACGAAGGATAATCTCGAGCGTCTGGAGGATATTCGTGAGGAGCTAGGCCGTCAGTTGGCCCACTTGCAGCGCCAATCTGTTGCCGCCGAAAAATACGCTGAATTCAAGCAGCAGGAACGTAGCACGACGGCGAACCTGAACGGCCTTCGCTGGAGCAGTCTCGATAAGGAATTGAACGAGAATCAGGAGGCTATCAAGGGACTTGAAATTAAGATCGAGTCGACTACAGCTGATCAGCGCGAGATAGATGCGAAGATCGAAGAACACCTATCTCACAATGCAGAGCTCGCCGACGCCTTCGGTGAGGTGCAGGCACGTTTCTATAGTCTGGGTAATGACATTGCCAGGATCGAGCAATCGATAGAACACCATATCGAACGTCTCGATCAGCAGAATCTTGATCTGCGGGAGACCGAGGAAGCTTGGTCGCAAACCAAAGAAGAGCTGGATGTTGACCTTAAGAGGATCACGCAGCTCGATGCCGAGATGCTTACCGTAACTCCAGCACTGGAAGAGGCGCGCATTGCAGAGCAGTCTTCCTCGGAGGTACTTGCAGAGGCAGAACAGGCTCTAACCCAATGGCAGCTCGATTGGGATGTTTTCAATCAGCGCGCTGAAGAGCCGCGTCAGGTTGCCGAGGTAGAGCAATCCAGAATCCAACAGCTGGAGAGTATTGTTGAGCGCGGTCTCGAACGAAGACGCAAGCTCGAAGATGAGAATAGATCGCTTACTGAGGGGCCTATCGATGACTCCGTCGGCGAAGCTTCAATCGAAGTGTTGCTGCTCGAAGAAACGTTGACTTCGATGCAGGCAAAGAACCGAGCGCTAAACCTGTCGATCGAAGAACATCGTGCATCTATTAGTAAAGGCTCCGACGATTTAAACGAGATTCGCAGTGAATTGCAGACTTCTAAGGGGAAACAAGCGTCATTAGATGCGCTGCAACAAGCGGCTTTAGGGCAAGACAACGAATCCTTGAACAAGTGGCTAGCCAAGCAGGGCCTGGATAACCAAATAAGGCTCGCAGAGGGCATCAAAATAGACGATGGCTGGGAGCGCGCGGTAGAGATGGTGCTTGGCGACTCGCTGCAGAGCATCTGTGTTGAGGGCCTAGACAATATAGAGGCGATGTTGTCCGAGTTACCGCAGGGCAAAGTCGCTCTTATCGATGTGCGTGCCGCCAAAGAGTCTGCGCAGGCATCGCAGATGCCGCTCACTCCGCTTACCGACAAGGTCAGTAGCGAATGGGGTCTGAACGATATGTTGCGCGGCATTTATATCGCTGCCAATGTGTCTGAGGCGCTTTCTCACCGTGTTCAGCTAGGCCCGCAAGATTCGATCATCACCGCCGGTGGCGTATGGCTCGGTAGTGCGTGGCTGCAGGTGAGCAATTTTACTAAGCAGGAATCGATTGTAGAAAGGCGTGGAATAATTTCTGATTTATTTAAGAAAATCAAAAAATTAGAAGAAACATCTAATATTTTGCATGAGAAGCAAATTCAAACCAAGGACGCCCTGAGCGAAGACGAAGCCGAGCGTGAGAGCCTCCAAGGTGAGCTGGCGGCGAAGACGCAGCAACATAGCGAATTGAAATCTCAGGTCAGTGCCCAGATGGCCAAGGTCGAAGAAGCGCAGCTGCGTAAAGAGCGCATTCACCATGAGCTGGAAGAGCTGAATCGCCAATTGATGGTAGAAGAGGAGAACACCGCTGAATCCCGTTCTAGGCTGCAAAAAGCACTGGACAGTATGGAGCTGGATGTAGGAGGCCGCGAGCTACTAGAAGGCCAGCGCGAAGAGCGTCAACTGGCTTTAGAGTCAAGTAGGGAACGATCAAGAAAAGACAAAGATGCCGCACACGAGCTAGCACTTAAGCAGCAATCTGCTCAGTCGCAGTTACAATCTACGCGTGAGACCATGGATAGGATGGCAACGCAGGTGCAGCGTAGCCGCGAGCGGATGGATTCGCTGCAAGAGCAGATAGCGTCAGCGGATGATCCACTGGCACAGATGCGTAGCGATCTTGAAGCCTTGTTGCAACAACGCCTGGAAGTAGAGAAAGAGCTGGCCGAGGCGAAGGCCAAGGTAGATGCAAACGAACATGCCACGCGGGCTTTAGAGCAACAGCGTAATCTGCTGCTGGAGCAGGTCAACCAGACTCGAGAAAGCCTCATGCACAAACGCCTCAAGAGTGAGGGGGCGTCGGTTAAGCGCGACAGTATACTTGAACAGCTCGAACAGGCGGAGTTTGTGTTGGCGGAGGTTCTTGAGAATCTGCCCGMAGAGCTAAGCGAAGAGCAGTGCGAGCAGGAGTTGGARAAGTTAGGCAATCGAATTCAGCGYYTGGGTCCTATCAATCTCGCTGCCATAGAYGAATACTCGCAGCAATCTGAGCGCAAGACCTATTTAGACAAGCAGAATGATGACCTTGTGAGGGCSCTRGACACCCTCGAGAATGCTATTCGTAAGATCGATAAGGARACCCGCTCACGCTTTAAGGAMACCTTCGATAARATTAACGCTGGCYTACAGGAYCTGTTTCCGAAAGTATTTGGTGGCGGYCATGCSTATCTGGATATGACTGGAGAAGACCTRCTCGATACCGGTGTTGCCATCATGGCKAGRCCGCCAGGAAAACGTAACAGYACTATYCACCTGCTATCTGGTGGCGAGAAAGCGATGACCGCAATCGCGTTGGTATTTTCAATTTTCCGCCTGAACCCATCGCCATTTTGCATGCTTGATGAGGTTGATGCTCCTTTAGATGACGCGAATGTTGGGCGCTATGCGAATCTGGTGAAAGAAATGTCTAAGAGCGTTCAATTCATTTTCATCACTCACAACAAGATCACTATGGAAATGGCGCACCAACTCTTAGGTGTGACTATGCACGAGCCTGGTGTGTCCAGAATCGTCGCCGTTGATATTGAAGAGGCGGCCGAAATGGCTGCCATGTAACTTTCGCTGCCGTTATTAGCCGCTCTCTTGAGCAATGCGTCGTAAAACCCCTATCTGTGCTAAAGAAAATACGATAACAGTAAGATAACATTAAAAATTTTCATGTTTTTAATACCTTCTTATCGAGTATTGTAAATTTCCTATGAATGGACGCGAATTAGTCATCTTATTGTTGGGCTTAGCCATAGTGGCTGTGGTGCTTAGAGGCCTGTTTGTAGCGATCAATGCCCGCCGTGGTCAAATCAAGTTAGCCATCGATAAGAACATCCCTCAGAACGTCAACTTAGAATCTCTAGAGCTTGCCGAACTGCCCGGCGGCGGTGCCCGTGTAGTCACACGTTCGCTTGAAGAAGTTAATCGACAGAATAATGCTCTTGATCTAGCGGAAACCCAGGCGAAGTCTCTTAACCTGGCTGATGCAGAGAATGAGGAGCACATTCCCGTGCTTATGGATGCTGTTGAGCTGTCAGAGCCTGCCTATGTAAGGGCAATTCCTCCTAGCGAGCGCCAGCAAGAAGTAGAGGAAGTAGAAGATTTAGCTACTGAGGCGGTTTGCGTTGAGGACGACGAGGCAGATGGAAACGCCACAGAAGAAACTAACGAAAATAGTGAAGATTATGACCTCATGCCTCGTGCTAGTCAGGAACACAGTATCGGCGAAAACTGGGATGAGGATGAGAGTGAGAGTGAGGCAGAATCGGAAGACGCGCAATCAGAGCTGCAAGCCGAGCAAGAACAAGAGCACGTTGCAGAGAATGTGGAGAACCCAGATTCGCTGCTGTTCGACTACGATGATGAAGAAGAGTTAGATGAGTTAGATGAGGATGAGCTTAGAAGCAACGTAGACACGATGAATTCGATTGCTCCAGATTACCTTGAAGAGTCGGAAGTAACTGATGATGTAGGGGCATTTAATACTGAGATTTCTGAGAGCGCCAAGAGCACTGAGAGTGCAGATGATGACAGTTATGAAGAGCATGAAGACAACAATCTCGATGGCGACCTAGCAGAGCAAGTCCAACTCAGCGAGCAGGAGCAAGAAGAGCAGCCAGCCCCATTCAATGCGGATAGCAGTGCCGATGAATTTTCAATGACAGCCGGCGAGCGCATAGGAGGCAATCCAGTCTCAACGGATGAGGCTAGTCAGTCTAGCCTTTTCGATGACATTGATGAAGATGAAGATGAAGATGAAGTGGAGGTGGTGGACAAACCCAAGAGCCGTCGCTCTCTGTTTTCCCTCTTTGGGCAGAAACAGAAGAAGGAGCCATTAGATGACGAGCAGCAGCTTGCTCCGCTCGTCGCCACTATCGAGATGGAAGCCGCAGAGATTAATGAGCCTGCTGACGTGTTGCTTGAGGAGGCGCAGGCACAAGTAAACGCTGAAGAGGTTGAACACGAAGAGTCTGTGTATGTAGAGCCAGCTGAAGACGAAGAACTTGTCGATGAATTGGATCAGCAGCGCGCGGTTAGTGTAGAGATTGATTCGGAAGAACAGGGTGCGCATTCTGAAGAATTCGAACAGTCGGAAGTGTTGGTGCTGAATGTTACTGCTAAAAACGGCAGGGTATTTTCCGGGGATGACTTGCTGCAAATACTGATTACCTCAGGGCTAAAGTTCGGCGACATGAATATATTTCATAAGCGGCTTAGCAAGGAACACCAAGGCACGGTTATTTTTAGCGTCGCCAATATGTTGAATCCCGGCACCTTCGATCTTAATAACATGGACGAATTCACAACGCTTGGAATCAGTTTCTTTCTCGCGCTGCCTACGCCAATCAATAACCTAGATGCCTTCGAGCAAATGTTAGGTGTAGCGCAAGAGATTCGTGCTACGCTCGACGGAGATCTGAAAGACGATCACAGAAACGGCATGACTGGGCAGACCATCGAACATTACCGTCAACGCATTCGAGACTTTGAGTTACGCCGTCTTAAGGCTGCAGCCGCACGCGGCTAAGAAGTTTATTTGTTTTTAAGCCAAGTCTCAGGTCCACCTTAGAACTCAATCTCAGAACTCACCCCTATGGCAGTTCCTGAAAAAATCTTACGAGAAGTAAGCACTCTCCGGCAGCAGATCGAGCATCACAATCGCCTGTATCATTCTCAGGACGCGCCAGAAATTCCTGATGCCGATTTCGATGCCTTGTTGCGCCGTCTTGAAGAGCTAGAAGCAAAGTACGCGCTTGACGATGACGCGTCGCCGTCACAGCGCATCGGTGGTGAGGCGATCGCCGGTTTCACTCAGGTAAGGCATGAAATTGCCATGCTTTCGCTGAACAAAGTATTCGATGAGGCTGACCTAAAATCATTCGAGTCACGCCTAAAGAAACGACTAGAAGTAGAGTCATCACTACAGTATAGCTGCGAGCCTAAGGTGGATGGCATTGCTGTTAGTCTATTGTACAAAGACGGCGTGTTAGAGCGTGCAGCCACGCGCGGAGATGGTTCCACCGGCGAAGACATTACTCACAACGTGCGTACAATCGGCAGTATTCCGCTACAACTAAAACCGAAGATAAAAAACACCGTCATTGAAATTCGCGGTGAAATATTTCTCACTAAAGAGGGCTTCAAGAAGCTGAATGAAACCTCGGAGAAAGAGGGCGGCAAAATATTTGTCAATCCTCGAAACACGGCCGCAGGTGCTATCCGACAGCTAGACCCGAAGAAGGCGGCGAAGATACCGCTGCAAATGTATTGCTACAGCGTTGGCCGTGTCGATGGGTTTAAGTTGCCGAAGACATTAAGCGAGGTCTTTTCCCTAATTAGTGAGTGGGGGCTTCCTGTAAATCCAGATCGTAGCGTGGAGAACGGCATCGATGCCTGCCTCAAATATTGTCTGGCGCTGCTAGCTAAAAGAAGCGTCCTGCCTTATGAGATCGATGGAGCCGTCTTAAAGGTGGACGATTTAGAGTTGCAGCGACAGCTTGGCAGCAATGCGCGCAGTCCGCGCTGGGCTATGGCCTATAAATTTCCTGCCGAAGAAAAATCTACAACGGTACTTGATGTTGAATTCCAGGTAGGTAGAACCGGCACCATTACGCCGGTGGCAAGACTGGAGCCTGTCTTCGTGGGTGGTGTTACTGTGAGCAATACTACGTTGCATAACATGGACGAGATTGAGCGCCTAGGGCTGCAAATTGGTGATCGTGTGATCGTGCGTCGCGCGGGAGACGTAATACCAAAAGTCGTCAAGGTTATTCCCCATGAAGGGTCTACGAATAAGATAAAGAGAAAGCCCATTTTAATTCCCGAGGTCTGTCCGGCCTGCGCTTCTGCTCTCGAAAAAGATGGAGACGTTCTTTATCGATGCAGTGGCGGAATAATCTGCCCGGCTCAACGTAAGGAGTCTATAAAACATTTCGCTTCTCGCAGCGCGATGGATATAGAGGGTCTTGGCAGTAAGCTCATAGAGCTACTCGTGGACAAAGAGATTATTACTAGTGTGGCAAACATCTATACGCTCGTCCCTGAGCAGCTCGCCAGTCTTGAGCGGATGGGGGACAAGTCGGCGGCAAAACTAATTGCGGCCATACAGAAGAGTAAGCAGACGAGCCTGCCGCGCTTTCTATTTGCCTTGGGCATAAGGGAGGTGGGTGAGGCGACGGCATTGCAGCTCGCTACACATTTCGGCATTTTGGACGGCATTATTGCCGCTGATCTGGATAGCCTAGTGCAAGTGCCGGATGTCGGGCCCATAGTGGCAGAGCATATTCGGGTATTTTTTAGTAATAAGAGCAATGTCGCCCTTATTGAAAAATTGCAGGGCAGTGGCGTGACATGGCCGGTCATAGAAGCTAGTTACGACGACTCAGCAAAGCCGTTGCTGGGCGAGACCTATGTCCTAACAGGCAGCCTCGAGAAAATGCCCAGAAACGAAGCGAAGGCAACATTAATCGCTTTGGGAGCCAAGGTGGCTGGGAGCGTGTCGAAGAATACCTCTTGCGTTGTCGCGGGCCCCGGTGCCGGCTCAAAACTCGC
>JAESUV010000093.1 GCA_016762975.1 Gammaproteobacteria bacterium
CACGCACAACCCGACGCGCCGAAGTAGTCTGCTAGCTTAAATTTCTACCAACTTTATTGCTACTTGTTTTGTGAAAAATGAAATAGCTAACACTTCGTAAGTGAACTTGTTTGCAGCACAGAACTCCGTAAGTGCTTTGTATTCATCCTGTTCCCATTCCTCATTGACAATAAATTCATCAAAGACCAAGATTGTGTGACTGTCGATAACCGCCTTCGAATTATTAAGTGCACAAATCGTGGAGGAGTACAGATCGGCGTCAAAATTAATCATCGATGCCAGTGGGCGAGGCTCGGAGAAAAAAACTGGCAAAGTGTCTTCGAACTTTCCAGCTATGAATTCTCCTCCCAAAATATCGGGAATATTGCCGGCACTCGAATAGGACCCTGCCTTCTCTTCACGCCAGTCCTCAGGAAGTCCCGAAAAAGTATCAAAACCAAAACCTTTTTTGTAGGTAATGATGAGGTGCCTGAATGCCTCACCGGTAAACACTCCGAACTCATAAAAAGGCCTGTCTTTTTCACTTAACTCGATAACATTGTCGAAGAAGGCCCATCTATTAAAGTACAATTTCGGCAAAACAGGCAATTCGGACACCCACTTCATGGAACGCAGGGTTGGGTGGTCTCTCAATGAAGACTTCATCACTTCATCGAAGCTATGTCTATCACCTCTAAAATAATTCAGTACGCACAGCAGAATCTTTGCACTCACATAGTCTTGATCCACCATTAAGCATTGTTTTAGCAATGCTTCTGCATCATTCATGGTCTCTGCTGTGCCTACCATGTTCCATGCGGCATCAACATAATCAGGATCGAGTTTGAGAGCGCGGGCATAGCTACTTCTCGCCTGCTCTAGCTCGCCGCTATCTTGAAACGCACTGCCCATATTGTTATAGGCCTCAGCATAGTCAGGAATAATGTGCAGGGCTTTATTGTAAGCGCTTATAGCTTGACCCAGCTCCCCCCTATCCTTAAAAGCGTTGCCAAGATTGATATAGACCTCAGCAGTGTTAGGATCAATCTTTAGCGCCTTCTCATAACTCGAAATAGCACGCACTAGGTCGCCATCGTCCTTCTGGGCGTTCCCCATATTGTTATAAGCAGGAGCATAGTCGGGAGCAATCGTAAGAGCTTGCTGATAGCTATCTATTGCAGCAACTAAATCGTCGTTCTCAGCTAAGGCGATACCTAGGTTGAAATGGGTCTTAGCATCGTTAGGCTGAATCTTCAGAGCCTGCGCATAGCCTTCGATCGCTGCATCAAGCTGCCCGAGCCCAACATGAGAGGCAGCTAAGATATTGAAAAGAAAACTGGAATTAGGGAAATTTTGCAGCAATTGTGTAGTCAGCTCTAAAGCTTGCTGTAACTTACCTTGCGTATAGAGCTGGATGACATGCTGCGCCTGTTCTTGAGTAGGGTTCACGGATACTGGCGCTATGGGGATGCCCTCCTTCCTCTAATTTTAATTCTAATCTTTCAAATTAGAGAGCTATTCGTCAATGCAAAATAAATAGGCCGAAAACCTATTCTTATTCCCACTCAATAGTTGCCGGTGGCTTGCTGGAAATATCGTAGGCCACCCTCGACACATCTTCGATCTCATTCATGATTCGATTAGAAAGGCATTCCAATAACTCTGGATCGAGTCGTGCCCACCGTGCGGTCATGAAATCGACTGTCTCGACGGCACGCAAGGTGATGACATAGGAGTAGCGCCTCGCATCGCCAACTACACCGACCGATTTTACCGGCAGGAATACGGCGAAAGCCTGACTGACTTTGTTATACACATCCCAGCGATGCAACTCTTCCATAAAGATCGCATCGGCTTGACGCAAGATGTCGCAATATTCTTTCTTAACTTCGCCTAGTACACGTACGCCAAGGCCGGGGCCGGGGAATGGATGGCGGTAAACCATGTCATAAGGCAGACCGAGCTCTAAACCGATTTTACGCACTTCGTCTTTAAACAATTCTCGTAGTGGTTCGACCAGCTCCATCTTCATATCATCGGGCAATCCACCTACGTTGTGATGAGACTTAATCACATGGGCCTTGCCAGTTTTCGATCCGGCCGATTCGATTACATCGGGATAGATTGTCCCCTGTGCAAGCCAATTTACGTCTTTTAACTTAGTCGCCTCTTCATCGAAGACATCGATAAAGGTGCTGCCAATAATTTTGCGCTTCTGCTCTGGCTCATCGACACCCGCGAGCCCGCTTAGAAAACGCTCTGCCGCATCGACCCGGATCACGCGAACGCCCATGTTCTTAGCAAACATAGACATAACCTGATCGCCCTCGTCTAATCTCAGCAGGCCGTTATCCACGAATACGCAGGTCAGTTGATCGCCAATAGCTTTGTGCAGGAGTGCGGCCACGACGGAAGAATCGACACCGCCAGACAAGCCTAACAATACCTTGTCCTTGCCGACCTTCGCGCGCACCGTTGCGATCGCGTCCTCGATGATATTCGCGGAAGTCCATAACGACTCACAGCCGCAGATGCCGTGACAAAACCGTTCGAGGATGCGCTGGCCCTGAACTGTGTGAGTTACTTCTGGGTGAAATTGGATGCCGTACAAGTCACGAGACTCATCACACATCGCCGCGATCGGAGCGCTTTCAGTCGCCGCGATCAACGAAAAGCCCGGCGGCACTTCGGTGACCTTGTCACCGTGGCTCATCCAGACATCTAACTGCGGCGCATCGCTCTCATTGATTCGATCTTCGATACCATCGAGGAGTTTATTCGGTGCGATCACATCGACCTGCGCGAAACCGTATTCGGACTTGCTCGAGGCTTCAACTTTGCCCGAGAAATGTTCCGCCATGGTTTGCATGCCATAGCAGATGCCAAGTATCGGCCTGCCAAACTCATAAATAAACTCAGGCGGACGTGGCGACTCACCGTGATTCGCGGACTCGGGGCTGCCCGAAAAAATTACACCTTGTGGATTGTATTCCCGAAACAATTCCTCATCGACCGCGTAGTCCCATATCTCACAATACACACCCGACTCACGAACGCGTCGCGCAATAAGCTGAGTGTATTGGGAACCGAAATCCAGAATAAGGATTTTCTGGCTATGAATATTAGCTGTTGTCATTTATCGTTTTCTTAAGAGTTGAATTGAATCTCTGCACCTACGATATCGAGAAGAGTTCTATAGGGGCAGAAGACGAGGCAAAGATAGCTACGAAAGCGGAGCGTACACGAAGTACGTGAGCATTTTGTAGCTATCTTTAACGAAGGATTATGCTCCTATAGGGCTCTTATGAAACCCTGTAGTTCGGTGCTTCTTTAGTAATACTTACGTCGTGGACATGGGACTCGTTTATTCCGGATGCCGTGATTTTTACGAATTGAGTCTTAGTGCGCATCTCTTCGATATTCGCAGACCCCGTATACCCCATGCTAGAACGCAGCCCGCCCATCAACTGATGAACAATAGCCGACATCGTGCCCTTATAAGGCACTCGCCCTTCGATACCTTCGGGAACCAATTTTTCCGTGCCCGAATCCACATCTTGAAAATACCGATCACTTGACCCCTGAGAGTGCGACATGGCACCCAAAGAGCCCATACCACGATAGGCTTTGTAGCTTCTGCCTTGATAGAGTTCAACCTCACCAGGCGCCTCTTCAGAGCCGGCAAGCAAACTGCCAACCATCACGACATGCGCGCCTGCGGCGATCACCTTCGCGATATCGCCAGAATAACGAATGCCGCCATCGGAGATCACACAGACATCACTGCCTTTCAGTGCCTCGACAACGTTTGCTACTGCGGTCATCTGCGGAACACCAACGCCCGTTACGATACGCGTGGTACAGATCGAGCCTGGACCGATACCCACTTTAACCGCGTCGGCACCAGCCTTTACCAAATCTCTAGCCGCATCTGCCGTGGCGATGTTGCCGCCGATCACAGAAATCTCTGGATATTTGTCCTTTATATACTTCACTTGATCCAGCACAAACTGCGAGTGACCATGGGCAGTATCGACGATAACAACGTCGACGCCCGCGTCGATTATCGCATCGATGCGATCTGGGGAGTCCGGACCGGTGCCTACGGCTGCTGCTACGCGCAGCCTGCCCTGCTCATCTTTACAAGCATTGGGATAGTCTTCGGACTTACGAATATCTTTCAGCGTAATTAGGCCCTTGAGAACAAAGCCTTCATCGACAACCAAAATCTTTTCAATGCGGTGTCGATGTAGCAGTTCCTTTACATCGTCTAGCTCGAAGTTTTCTTTGACTGTTACCAGTGAATCCTTGACTGTCATGATGCTCGAAACTTTAGCATCGAGGTTCGCCTCGAAACGCACATCGCGACTAGTAACGATACCCGCTAGACCCGAGGAGTCTAATACCGGCATRCCAGAGATATTGTGCTCRCTCATCAGAGCAACAAGGTCCCTRATACTGGCATTGCTTGAGATCGTAATAGGATCCTTCACTACACCACTTTCATATTTCTTTACGAGACGAACTTCCCGCGCCTGATTCTCGACACTCATGCTCTTATGTAGCACACCCAGACCACCCTCTTGAGCCATAGCAATCGCTAGACGGGACTCGGTAACCGTGTCCATCGCAGATGATATGAGAGGAATATTGAGCGCGATCGAGCGCGTCAACTGAGTAGTTAGTGCTACTGTTTTAGGAAGAACAATGGAGTGCGCAGGCAGGAGTAGAACATCATCAAATGTTAAAGCCTCTTCAGCAATACGTAACATGAGATTACCACCTTCTACAAAACGGGGATTATACAGAGCGAGAGGCCGCTTGTATAGATTCTGGCTGGGGCTTTACTTAGATTTAGTTGGCGCCCTGTAGATCATCTATGCCGAACCTTTCGCGGTACTGATGACGCGCCAGCGGTATTGTTATCAACAGCGAAAAGTACACGAGGCCCGACCATTCTATGGATTCTCCCAACACGGGAGCCGCCACCGAAGAGAGCAGAGCTGTCAACGCCACTATCGCCCAAGTTAGGCAGGCGAGCTTGCAGAACGCGACTTCGTACTCGCTCAACACTAGCTGCTCCCGCTGCCTGAGGGAATTCTGATACAGAGCAATGAGGATAAAGCAAAGCGCCATGAGCCCGAGACCAAAATAGATCATCAGATTTATAACTTCTGTTATCTCCATTATCTGCAGGTTTTGCTGCAACAATCCGCCAGATAAGAAAGCGATGGAGAGCTGAACCATTAGCTTAATTGGGTATACAAATATCAGCACCAGCATGACCAAACCCAAGCTCAAGTAGAGAGTGACTCGATCTTGCAAACCAAAGGTCCTGCTCCAAACTGTGTGAGCCACCCAGATGGAGCCGATTATTGTTGCACTAATCAGGAAGGCAGGAATATCCTGCGAGAGATTAAGCAGCTCTGGCACGGTTTCAGGTATCTCATCAATGCTGATAACTAACATGGTAAAAGCAAAGGCAAAAGCCGCATCCACGAATGTCTCGATACGAGTCATATTCTCGCCGCGCAGAATACGCCCATCTTCACGGCGACAGGAATCGAGAAATTCAGTTGAGAGTTGTTGCATGAGAGTCCTATTCGAAAAGTAGTTCTGCTATTGCTATTCCGTGCTCGCCTGCAATTGAGTAAAGCAAGTAAACCCTACCATCTTCCTCGAAAATCGCCGGATCTCGGAGCTGATTGACTCGCTCATCGATATGACCACGCCGCGAGGGTGCGACCTCAAGCTCTGCACCCTCCCATTCTGTCTCTGGCCTAAGCACCTCTAGCGCAGTCGATTCCTGCCACTGCATCCAATCACCAGTCATGTCGATCGTAGAGTGCAATATACTTTCCGGTGCATGACCCGCCTGTGTCCAGAATACGTGCAGCTTATTACCGCGAATTAACAAGGCATTGTGCCTCATATTGTCATTGAAGAAGCGCGGCCCTTCTTTGAAATCACTGAGCCCATCATCCGATCGATACATAAACCCAGGCATGGACAGCGCATAATGATAAGCACCGTGTTCGATGACACGAAAATAAGGCCGTCCCAGCACCTCGGCCGAACCCTCAAAATTTAGCCCGTCGCGGGATAAGGCCAGCCGAGTTAGCTGCTGCCCTGCACCACGCCCGTGGATATACATGACGATCTGCTGCTTCTCGTCATCCACATGCACGTCGGGTGAGGCGATGTGCGCATACAGAGAACCGGTGACCCCGGGCGCCAGTGAACAGGGCGGGCAAGTTGTGGGAAAGAAGGAGTCCTCTAGTTTCAGTGAACCCGCCTCATACATGCGCCAAGGGCCAGTAAGCTCATCCGCATAGGCCAATCGAATATAGGTGCCACGGTGATCGGCGAAATAGAGGTAGTACTTACCCAATGGGTTGTCTATCCAGTCTGGCACACGGATCAGCGAAGGACCCTGTATATTGCTACCCATGCGCGCATCCATATTTGGGCTGATAATTGGCCCGTCGGCCAAGCGCACGACGGTTGGTGCCTGCCCTGATGCCACTTGCCCTAATAACGCCGATGTAAGTAAACATACTGTCAACAGCACGCGCAGCAATCGCTTCTCCATTTATCTGGCCTCATTTTATTGTTGTCTGTTGCGACTTTTTTTACTACAAGAACACCATGGAACCTTATGTATGCACTATTTGCAAGATCGCATAAGCCTGCAGCCCGCTTACCGAGGCTTGCATCCGCAGAAGACTGAAATTACTCTCTACCACGTAGGACAATAGATAGAAGACCCTAGCTAAAAGACACCCAGCCCATGACTATTGAAAAAGCAGCAATGTCGATGAACACGCCTGTCCTCAAAAAGCTGATGAGCGAACCCACGGTACATTTCTTCATCATCGCCCTAATTATTTTCGCCCTCTATGCAATCATCCAATCGGGAAACGAGAACCTGTTGCAGATAGATCAGCGTGAGATCGATGCGCGCATCTTCATGCAGGAATTATCTCGCGGACAGGAACTTAACCTAGAGCAACGAGAGCGAGTCACTGCCTTCTACATCGAAGAACAGATTCTGGTACGTGAAGCGCTGTCCATGGAATTGGACAATGACGCACGCATACACGATATCCTCGCTCAGAAAATGCGCCATGTACTGAGTGGAAGCATTATTCAGCCGACCGATGACGAACTACAAAACTACTACGAAACAAATAGCGTCCGCTTCGAGACACCCGCCTCACTGACTCTCGATGAGGTGGTTTTCGATTCAAGAGACCCGCTAGCGGATTCAATAGTCGACTCCCTACAACGCGGCGCCGACACCGATACCTTGCTGTCGATGTCAGAAGGCACGGCTGCCCCGCTACCGAACGTGAATAGCGTCGATCTGGCCAACATCTTCGACCAGGAGTTTGCAGATCGAGTTCTTGCCGCCAACCTTGGCCAATGGCAAGGCCCGTTTGTTAGCAACCGCGGGCAGCACTGGCTGCGCATCGTAGAACGCAGCCCCGCAAGTATTCCTGCGCTGGAGGAGATTGCCGATCTCGTGCGACTCGAATGGATCGCAGCTGAAGAAGAGACGCGCCTCCAGCAGGAGGTGAACAAACTCTGGGACCAGTACACTATCGTAATTAACAATAATGAGCCTGACTAACTGACCATGCGCAGATTCATGCTAAAACTAGTTCGTCCTTCGCTGGCTGCCATCTGCGCGCTCCTCCTCTCAAGCATACTGTTGTCTCCAACTGCGATGGCTCACGATATTGATGTGACCGGCGTCGCCCGCGTATTTCTGGACGAACTCGATACCAATCAATACCGACTCTCCTTTGTCGACCGGCAGGTTCCTCCTCTATTTAATATAGAAC
>JAESUV010000094.1 GCA_016762975.1 Gammaproteobacteria bacterium
ATTTCAGTGCACTGGAGACGCTGTCAAATATCAATAAGCGCCTGTTTGAGGAAGATATTTTATTGCATTTATCGGAGGTTAAAGGGCCGGTATTAGACAAACTGAACCGTGTATACTTCATTGATGAGCTAAACGGGAAACTCTACCTTACTCAGCATCAGGCTTTTACTGAACTATGCAGTTAGGCTTCGTCGATAGACGATAGAGATCAACTTTGTGAATTACGCATTAGGAGAAACTAACTTTCTTCTGTGGCTGAGCTAGGCAGGTAAAGGTGAAATGTCCGAATTTAGACCAAATGAAGCCAGTAAAATCGCTACTGCAGGTCTGCCCTCGACTAACGCCGATACAGATACGAAATTACGCCGCACCGGTATCGACCCCGAGCGCCTATCGGTGATTCAGTTGGGGCTCAGGCCTAATTTGACAGGTGTGCCATCCTGGTTGTGGCGATTACTTTTTGGCATGGCGCTCTGGCTCCTTACGTTGCTGCTCGAGCCCRTCCTCGCACAACTGTCTCCTTACCTRCAGGCTGTTACAAAGCTATTAGTGGGGCTCGTTATYCTGGTTGCYGCTTGCGAGATWTTGGTCTCTGCAACCGAACGTCTCGCAGCGCGTTTTCAATGGAAYCACTACATCGCAGGAACGCTAGCRGAGATTCTTTCKACCACKCCAGAACTTGTMGTTATTGCCTTTGTGATTCCAGTGAGTCCCACTATGGCTTTCACCATAGCTGTYGTGACTATCTATAACAACGCAYTGGTTTTCAGTCTKTATTCGTATTTTTTGCCCAAGGATAAGSAAGGGAARTTCCTGATGCCCTTGCCAATTACTGARGCTGGCACGCAGGTRCTTATAGGTGGGGGCGCTATGGGACTCATCTTAGGTTTAGTYATGTTGACGCTCAATTCGGCTYCTGAATCCAAGGCCAGTTTCAGCGTGGCAGACCTGATTTTTATTAGCTTCATTCTACTAGCCATATTCTCGGTATATATGTACACACTGATAACCAGTTATGCAAAGGAAGAAACTGAGGTTAGAGAGAATCTATCCATGTCGGAACAAGACATCGAACAGAGGCTCGAAATAGTTTACGCGAATGTAAAGCCCAGCTCTTTTGGGCTTATCGCCGCGCTTTTTGTGGCTGGAATTATTGGTTCTTTTATCGGTGGTCATGAGATCTCAGGGTTTGCCAGCATCATGCTCCAGGATATTGATATAAACCCAATTCTCACCGCGCTAGTTTTAGCTCTGTTCGCCGGCATGAGTGAATACGTTATTCTTTGGCAGTCGCATCGTAAGCGAGAGTACGGGATCGCATTGGCAAATGCCTTCGGTGGGATTACTCAAGTCATGTTTCTAGTGTTGCCATTTACGCTTCTGTGCATTGCGCTGTATCAGGGGTTTATTAATCCAGCGCATGTGGAATTGCCGCTCGAATTTTCGATCTCCAATATCTTCCTGTTGCTGTTCCTCTTTCCTACTTTCTACACGCTTTCGTCACTATTGGAAGAAGACCATACGTTGGGAATTCTCGATACAACCATAATGACTAGCATCTTTTTGTTTCTAATTGTTTTTCTGGTGAGTTATGGAGGGGTATCGTCATAGCCAGTGCCAGTCTTCACTGGCGGGCTGTGTCCCCAAGCCTGGATATCACCTAAAGAGCGCTGCTTAGTAACTGTCTACGCTCGCACGGCCATGCTAGTAACGGCAGCAAGAGACACTAATCCTGCGGCTAGGGTTGGGTAGGATAGTTGTCGTACAGAGTCGCTTAGTGATGGGAATTGACTCAGCGCGTAAGAATAGATATTGCCAATATCGAGTGACAAGGCCAGTGTTGAAAAATCTGTGTAGATAGCTTGTGGTGATGCGAAGATCAAGACTAGGGCTAGCCAGCAGAGTCCCGTAATCAGAAAGACATTTCGGCGTATCGTATTAGATTTTCCTATTCTTTGTTTGACGCGCTCACTGAAGCCACGATCGGCAATCACTGCAGACTGTGCAAGTAGTGCGTCTAATTGATCAAAGTCTGAATTGTCATTCACGATGCTTTCTCCAATTCGATCGGTTTCGTCAATATCTTTTTTAATTTCACTTTACCGCGACTTATATTGGACTTCACAGAGCCCAAGGGCATGTCTAATATATCTGATACTTCCTGATGCGAGTAGCCATAGCTATGACACAGTGTAATTGTGGCAGTCTCGTCTGGGTTTAGCTGTGTTAGCGCCTGTTCTAGATCCATCTGTTCTGTAGAAAGAGAATCGTATTGCTTGGTCTGTAGTTCTTGCTGGGTACCAAATTGCTCAGTGATTTCTATGCGACGCTTCGTCTTGCGTATGTGCTGCAGGAAACAGTTATGCGCGATTCGAAATAGCCATCCTGAGAAACTCCCCTTTCCCTTGAAGCTCTGCAGTTTACGAAAGGCCGTTAGAAAAGTTTCCTGCGCAATATCGTCGGCGAGGTCGTAGCTCTTGCAGAGCCTGACCAGAAATGCGCGGATCTTACCCTGATGCATACGCACTAGCGCAGAGAACGCGTCATTGTCATGACGCGCGACTGCTCTGAGTATCAGTGCGCTCTCTGAAGTCAATTTATTCTACTTATCAGTCGCTCCGCGTAAACGGTACTTACCTGAAATTAGATAGGCTACACCGATCAGGGCAGGAATCGCGCCGAATATTGCCTCCGCTACCCCGCTTTCTAACCAGATTCCGAAGAACACTGGTAAGCCAATAGCCAACCAGATCAGCCCGCTTTTGTAGTCAGTCTTATAACTCACGCTATTGCCAGTAAGCATCTTCATCATCTCCGGGTCAAGCGTGCCACCCAACTCGACGACCTTGGTGATGGTATCCAGCTTCTTATCATGTCCTCGATTGATGAAGTACAGAATGCTCAGTGGAAGTACTCCGAGAGAGAATATGATTGCAAAAATTGGTATAAGTAAATTGGCGTCCATATTATTAACCTTTTGCTAAACGTTTATTCTAAGATGTCTGTCAACTGAGATTTAGATTCAATCTGCTGAAAAATATTAATACTAAATATAAGGCTTTGAAATTGTTGAATAATTATTTTCTTTCCGCGATTGATTTATAACATGGTTGTTCTAGTGATATCGAATATTGCATGGCAGTATGCCGCAGCGCATTTTGATAGCAGTCCCAGCGAGTCCTCTGCTATAGTATTTTCGGCAATTAAATAGTGCCTCAGATGTAAAGACCACAGTTGGAGAAGCAATGAATAAATTTCTATCGAGTCTACTGATCCTCACGCCCTTTTTAGCTTGCAACAGTTATGCCGTAGAAGAGGTTGATCCTGCCTTGGCCGAGATCGTTAATTTCCGCCAATACAGTCCAACCTTCGCTAGTTCGGGGCAGCCCAGTCGCGAGCAGTTTGCGACGATAGCGGAGAATGGTTTCGAGAGAATCGTCTACATAGCGTTTACCAATAATCAGAATGCGCTTGCTGATGCAGACCTGGTGATCAAGGGTCTAGGTATGGAATATATGCAAGTGCCGGTAGATTTTGATAATCCATTACCCGCGGATTTTTATGCATTTGCGGATTCCATGCAACGTAATACCGATAAGAAGACTTTGCTACATTGCCAGGTGAATGCTCGCGCTACGGCGTTTAGCTTCCTCTATCGTGTGCTCTATGAGGACGTGCCCGTTGCCGAGGCGAAGGAAGATATGAATACCGTGTGGCAGCCAAACGAAGTTTGGCGCGACTTTATTTTCACAGTGATGGCACAGAACAATGCCTCAGCAGATTGTGAGGATTGTGACTGGACGCCTCCACCACCGCGAAGTCAGTAAGATAAGTCTTCAGAAGAGACGGTTTCTTTTTCTGAGAATAAAAAAAGGGAAAACCCAGTAGGGTAGTGCGCCAGAGTAAGTAGTTTCTTCTGAAAATAAAAAAAGGGAAAATCCAGTAGGGTAGTGCACCAGAGTAAGTGGTTTTTCTGAGAATAAAAAAAAGGAAAACCCAGTAGGGTAGCGCGCCAGAGTAAGTGGTTTTTCTGAGAATAAAAAAAGGGAAAACCCAGTAGGGTAGTGCACCAGAGTAAGTGGTTTTTTCTGAGAATAAAAAAAGGATGAACTTACAAGTTCACCCTTTTTTGTTTTCGTCTAGCTAGCTAAATATGATGTGCTAGTCGGAACCGCCTTGGTCAACGTTCTTCCAAGTATAGAACCCCATGAACATCTCTTCCCAGCTTTGTTCGCCCCAGTTGATCTCCGTATTGGGATCAGGGTTGAATGTATTCTGAGAGGAATTATCGAACGCGCCAGTTGCAACAATCTTGGTGCCGGCAGGAACCCGAAGAGGCTCTTCAAGTTCATGTGCAAGCTGCCAGTTGAATGAGTATGCAGGAACCGATAGCAGTAATTCTTCGCTGCCGTCGGGGTATTGCGCAGTGAATTTCATGCGCTTGCCGCGAAAATGCATATGTGGCATAAGGCTATAGAGTTCTGCATCTTCAGGAATAAGTGTAACTAGCTCCATCTCATGGTCTTTCGCCTGAGCAGGAATGCTAATTGAGAATGCATTACCGACGCCACCTGACATGCGCTCGTTAGGCACCTCACCTTCGTCATAGAAGTAGATGCCGATCTCAGTCGCGTCAGTAGTCTCTCTACCAGAAGTTGTATAGTGCATCTGTAGGTTTAGAGTAGTTCCGGCTTTCAGGAGGCCGCCAACGCCAGGAGGATTAAGCGAAATATTGTTGCCTGGCGCATAACCTGCGACAGATCCTAGGTCTGGATCGCTACTTCCTAGAAAGATACCGATATCGATTTCGGGGATTTCTTTGAATATTTCACCGATGTTCGGCTGTTGGCCTGATGCTACGGCGGCGAAAATCTTAGCGCGAATCGACTGTGCTTTCTCCGCAGGCAGTGATGCCAGCAAGTCCATCAGGATCTGCTGAAAATCAGGTGCGCCTTCGGGGGGGACAACCGTAGTAATGATGTGGTGTAGCACAGATGGATCGCCAGGGACTACTTCGCTACCCTTAATCCAGACGTCTTTCTCGAGGCCTAGATCGATAGGAATATCCATATAGTCTACAACGCCAGTTGCAGGGATTGCCTGTTCGGGAACCTTGACAATCAAGTCAGGCTCACCTAATGACCACTTGGAAGTTGGCCATGTTAAAGCTGTCAGGGGGTCATTATCACTGTCTACTTTAGAGCCAGTGTTTACCCAGCGAACGAGCTTCTGCATCTCTTCGTCGCTAAGATTCATTTCGTTCTTCATCTTATGGCCGACCTTATTGTCAACCTGACCCGGTGGCATGCGCTTAGTCATAACCACTTCGCGAATCATCGGCGACCAACCTTGGACGGTAATGCTGCTATCCATGGCGAAAGGGGCRATGCCGCCGTCGCGRTGACARCTWGCACAATTTTCCGCAATGATTGGTGCGATATCTTTCTCRTAGGAAAGGTTTGCGTGGGCTTCTAGATTGGGRAACTCAATTGCWGGGGCACTACTTGCAACAGAAACCATCTCGAATTTYTCRCCAGCTAGCAATTGCTGTAGCGAAGTTTCCATGYCAGCGATAGGGCCGCGGTAGAGCAATTCAAAATTKCTTGGGTTGTAGAGYACCGCTTCGTCTACGTGGCTCACRCCCAGCATTTCTGTTACCAGYTGGGCGTCATCCATYAATACTGGAAGATCTAGACCCATGGCWGCAATGTCRYKCTGTACTTGAGCGCGATCRGTTTGCRSKCCAGGGTTCAATAAGAAGAATTGAACGCCTTGCTCGGTATATTTCTCTTGCAGAGCTTTTAAGCTTGCAACGTCGYTTTSGYTRCTCGCCATAGGCATAATAAYTACAGCACTGTGATCGTTGTACCAAGCCATGTGCTGAATGGCACCTTGATGGTCGATCAAAGCGAAATCACCAACTCGTTCACCGGCATTTACCGTGGTGGAAACGAGGGCCGCCGCTAAGGCTAATCCCAATAATTGCTTCACGTTGTATTCCCCTTTAATGAAAATTTTTCGTTTAGGATRTTTTCCTAAGCGRATAATTCTACTGGTTTTTAATGGAATTGCAGCTAMTTTCAACAGCTTTYGTCAGTCATTGGTTTAAATTGCTGTAGACCAATGGYKGCGGGCTTTCCGGGAGGNTTTTCMCTGTATTTCATGTCGAGGTGGGGGATGATATGCTGCATAGTTAGTTACTRAAAATTCAAATCAGCTTAAGTACCCTATAACGGCAYGAAATTCGCYTACTAGCGYCTCGATTCGCATTCATTTATGCCTSAGGGAGACGCGGCACCTAGYACTGCACTYAGTAGGCAAATTTTGAGGGGTGCACACTAATTAATCTGCTCTGWGCTCACCGCCCTAGCCACCGAGATTGAGGYCTTTATGGATACCGATAGYCTGTTGATCAAYGCAATGTATTAYCTTCTCGCTGCGGTYATAGCAGTGCCTTTTTTCAAGAAAATCGGCCTAGGGTCCATTCTRGGYTACTTATGTGCTGGCATCGTCTTRGGCCCTCATGCACTCGGAGTTRTTARTGACCCCGATCAGGTGCTGCACTTTGCCGAGTACGGTGTAATCCTCCTGTTGTTCGTCATTGGCTTGGAGCTCGCTCCCAACAAACTGTGGAATATGCGTAGCCATATCGGCCTGATAGGCGGTAGTCAGCTGTTACTTAGTACGATAGTGATCGGAGGACTAATGCTGTTCTTGTCATTCAGTTTTTCGCAGTCGCTGGTGCTGGGCCTTACCCTCGCTCTTTCATCCACCGCATTCGCGATACAACTTATGAAAGAAGAGCATATCCTGGCATCTCCTCTGGGTCGTAAAGGCTTTGGCATTCTCTTAATGCAAGACCTCGCCGTTATCCCGATCCTCGTCTTGGTTGGTGTACTTGCACTGTCTGGGTCTGGCGAGAGTGAAGCGCCACCTTGGTACTACGGAGTTATTGCGATTTTGTTGGTGCTAGCTGTTAGTCGATTCGGCTTGAATACGGTTCTCGGTATCGTCGCCGGTACGAATAATCGTGAGGTGATGACAGCGGCGAGTCTATTGATAGTTATCAGCGTGGCGGTGTTGATGGAAGCAGTTGGCTTATCGATGGGTTTAGGAGCCTTCCTTGCGGGAATACTATTGGCGAACTCCAATTTCAGGCATCAGCTCGAATCTGACATCGAGCCCTTCAAGGGAATTTTACTCGGACTGTTTTTTATCGCAGTAGGGATGACCCTCAACTTGCCGCTGTTGTATGCSAATCCACTTCTCATGATTATTGGAGCGCTCGCCTTAGTCGCTAGCAAGACACTAGTGATCGTCGGYATTTTGCGTTGGCGTAAAATYTCTTTTAAAGAAAGCTTYCAGTTAGGACTGATRCTGTCGCAGGGYGGAGAGTTTGCGTTYGTTGTGCTGTCTTCAGCWACTGAACTACAGTTGTTTACTRCCGAGYTCACAGATCAGATTACACTYATCGTAGGTTTGTCCATGGCGCTGACTTCGCCTCTGGTRGTMGTGCAGCGSAAGRTYTGGCACCGCCGCCGCGAGGCCATTCCCGAGCAAAGTGCTTACTGGGCCGACCACGACCCCGAGGTWATTATTGCTGGATTCGGTAGATTCGGCCAGATTGTCGGTCGAATGTTGCAAGCACGTCAYGTGCCGTTTACAGCAATGGATAAGGAYTCGGTTCATGTTGAATTCGTAAAGCAGTTTGGYAATCGTCTTTTCTAYGGGGATCTTACACGGCTTGACCTATTGCTATCTGCGGGTGTTAAAAAGGCCAGAATTCTGGTGCTGGCCGTTGATAATG